>JALSHW010000023.1 GCA_026982035.1 Phycisphaerales bacterium
CCATAGATAAAATCCTTGATATACGACCGCTTGGTGTCCCCAGCCAGCCGCTCCCGAATCGCATCAGGAGAATGATCCGCATGAATGTCGTGATGATGGCTCATAGCACTCACTCTATCGGCCAGTTCCACCGAAGAATCCACAATGCAGTTCCTGTACGCTATTATCCACCCATGATCCATAGCCATTGGCTCAAATCACTCGCCATCTCGCTGGCTTTGATCGGCTCGATCTCCACCGCTATCGCCCAATCAGACAACAAATCCACCATCCAAGCCCAGCACGCCATCAATTCCGGAACCGACCCCCGCGACGATTCTTGGACAGCCCTCCTCGATGTCTCCCGCTACACCTTCCGCGACATCACCTTCTACTGGGACAACGACGGCACCACCCCAGGCGTCATCAAAGATTCCGACCGCTACTACACCAACGGCGCCGCCATCGAACTGAGCTTCAATCCAAACCTCTCTCCAGCCCTGGCCAACCATCTGGCTTCACCAGACCAATGGAACAATCCACGCTTCGGTGTAGGCATCGCCATCAAACAACGAATCTACACCCCCGCCGACATCAGTCTCACCAACCCGCCACCCCGCGACCACCCCTACGGCGGCTACCTCGCATTCGGATTCACCTTCCAACGAGCCGATAACAAGACCCACGACAGCTTCACCCTCGACCTGGGAGTTGTAGGCCCAGGAAGCGCAAGTGAATCCATCCAAAAATGGATCCACAGCACCTTCCCCGAAGAAATCGATCCCAAGGGCTGGGAAACCCAAATCCCAACCGAACCCACCATCAACTTCGCATTCACCCGCACATGGAAATCCGAAAAAGCAAACATCGCAGGCGTAGAAATCGAAATGCTCCCCACACTTGGCTTCGATTTCGGAAATGTCCTCATCAGCGCCCGTTCATCCATGACCCTCCGAGCCGGAAAAAATCTCCCCACAGACTTCGGCCCACCCAACATGCTCACCCAAAAAGACCACACCGTCCGCGCCAGCCAATCCTCCGACGCTCCCTGGTCTCTCTACGCCTTCTCCCGCCTAGGCGTTGATGTCATCGCCCGCGACATGTTCCTCGATGGCCCAATCTTCACCAGCTCCCGCTCAGCCAAACGCGAACCCTTCGTCACCACCTTCTCCTTCGGATTCATGGCCCGCTACAAAAGCGTCTACATCGGCTGGGCCCAACACATCCAAACCGAACGCTTCAAACTCCAACCCGACGACCAAACCTGGGGCTCCATCATCCTCGGCTGCTCATTCGATTGGTAGATTCTGATTGGTAGATTCTTCCTGCCAAATCATGTTCTCAAAAGACGGTCAAAGAGCAGCTACAATCCCCCATGACCACGCCACCCCCCTCCCCCCTCATCAGCATCGTCATGGGCTCCACATCCGACTGGTCAGGAACGATGGAACACGCCTCGGCCATCCTCGATACACTAGCCATCCCCCACGAAACCAAAATCGTCTCCGCCCACCGCACCCCAGACCTCCTCACCCAACACGCCAAAGAAGCCCGCAGCCGAGGCATCCAAGTCATCATCGCCGGCGCAGGCGGAGCCGCCCATCTCCCAGGCATGATCGCCGCCATGACCACCCTCCCCGTCATCGGCGTCCCCGTCCAAAGCAAAGCCCTCCAAGGCCTCGACTCACTCCTCTCCATCGCACAAATGCCCGCAGGCATCCCCGTCGCCACCGTCGCCATCGGAAAAGCCGGCGCAACCAACGCCGGACTCCTCGCCGCTTCAATCCTGGCAAATCAATACCCAGACATCCTCACCCGCCTGGAACAGTTCCGCACCGACCAAACCCAAGCCGTCCTCAACAACCCAGATCCGAGATCGGGATTATGAGCGATACAAACTCGGCCCAACAAACCAAATCAGTCGGAATCATCGGCGGCGGACAACTCGCCCAAATGCTCGCCCAATCCGTCAAACACCTCAATATCCAATGCACCGTCCTGGATCCAAACCCAAACTGCTGCGCCACCAATACACGCGGCAACTGCCAACAAATCACCGCCAACTACGATGACCAAAAAGCCCTCATCAAACTCGCCCAATCCTCAACCGTCGTCACCTACGAGTTCGAAAATGTCCCCGGCCAAGGCGCAACCCTCATCGAAAAACACGGCTCAATCCACCCCTCACCCAAAGCACTCAGCATCTCCCAAGACCGCCTCAGCGAACGGGCCATGTTCGCCGACCTCAACATCCCAACCCCTCCCTACGCACCAGTCGAAAATCTCGACCAACTCCGCGCCGCCCTCAGCACCATCGGCACCCCCGCAATCCTCAAATCCAGAACCCTCGGCTACGACGGCAAAGGACAAGTCCTCATCAACGACCCATCCAAAGCGCCCCAAGCATGGGACACCCTCGGCCATGTCCCCGCAATCCTCGATGGCTTCATCGAGTTCACCCGCGAACTCTCCATCATCGCCACCCGCTCAACCCAAGGCCACATCGAATACTACCCACTCAGCGAAAACATTCACCGAGGCGGAATCCTCCGACTCTCTAAGGCACCCGCCACCAACATCGACGACAACCTTGCCAATCAAGCCAAGACCGCCGCCAAAAACATCCTCGAACATTTCAACTATGTCGGCACCCTCGCCGTCGAGTTCTTCCAAATCCAATCCGATCAAGGCCCACTCCTCCTCGCCAACGAAATCGCCCCAAGAGTCCACAACACCGGACACTGGACCATCGAAGGCGCAAAAACAAGCCAGTTCGAAAACCACATGCGAGCCGTCCTGGGCATGGAACTCGGCAGCCCAGAACCCATCGGCTACAGCGCCATGATCAACCTCATCGGCGACGAACCACGCCCCGGCTCAATGGACGCCATGCCCAAAGCCCACATCCATCTCTACGGCAAAGAACCCCGCCCCGGACGAAAAATCGGACACATCACCCTCAACGCCCCAACCCAAAACGAACTCAACGCCCTACTCGAACGCTTCACCAGAATCATCGGCTAAACCACATCCAACCAACGACTCCGGGTGCCACTACTCGCCGTCTTCGGCGCAGTAGTGTCTTCAATCTGTCAGCATATTTGAAATGTCTAAGACACTACTGCGCATAAGAATGCGAGTAGTGGCACCCGACAATTCATTTGAACCCGACAGTTTATTTGAAGAGGTTGTATTTCACAATACACCACAACGCCTCCACCCCATCCTTCCACCCAATCTTCTTCCCCTCATCATAAGTCCGCCCCGCATACGAAATCGGAACCTCATAAATCCGCAAAGGCCGATACAACTTGGTTTCCGGATCTTCAACTTTCGCCTTGGCCAATTTCGCCACCAACTCCGGCTCAAGCCCAAACCGATCCTCAGTAATCCGAATATTCTTGATCGCTTCTTTGGTAAACGCCTTGTACCCACACTCAATATCCGTCAGATTCAGATTGCTGAGCATATTGGAAAACAGCGTAATGATCCGATTGGCGATTGAATGCCAGTAGTACAACACCCGATGCGTCTGTCCAAGAAACCGCGTCCCGATCACCGCATCGGCGCGCCCATCCAAAATCGGCCCAAGCACCGCATCATGTTCAGCCGGATCATATTCCATATCCGCATCCTGAATAATCAGCACATCACACCCATCATTGATCGCTCGCATAAACCCCACATTGATCGCCGAGCCCTTCCCCTGATTCGATGGCTGATGAATCACCTGCACCCCTTCTTGATGTCCAAACCGGCTCAAGATCGCATTGGACCCATCCGTCGAGCCATCGTTAATAAAGTACACCCGCCGCTCAACGGGTGTTCCATCAGGCATCACCGGCACAGGCGTGGCTTGCAGCCGCTCAAACATCCGCTCAAGCAACTTCTCTTCGTTATACACCGGAATGAGTACACCAAGAATCATGTTTACAGTGTATCGCCAATTTTGAGGATTCGCCTTTGTGCATTGGAAACTCCCCGCGATTCAATCTCAGCCCGGCTCAAAAACCGCTGCCCCTCCTGAATCTCCCAAGAATCACACCGATACACATCAAACCGAACAATCCGATGCGTCGTCTGATGCACAAACGATTCAATCAACTCAGCCCCCTGGCCAACCTCAGCAGCAGTGGGGCGGCTCTCCTCCTCAACCGTCGGCACCTGCCACATATTCCCCCACATCCCATCAGCAGCCCGCTGCTCAAACAACACCCGCCCCTCCCCATCAACACACAACACCGAAGCACAATACAACGCCTTCCGCTTGGCCCGTGGTTTCGGAGGCGGCACCGACTCCGTCGTCCCCGCCTTGAACGATTCACAAAATCCCGCCACCGGACACCGATCACACCCAATCCGCTTGGGCGTGCAAATCGTCGCACCCAACTCCATCAACGCCTCATTCAAAACCCCCGGCTCATCCGCCACCCCAACCAACCCCGCCGCCCATTCCCAAGCCCACTTGATCGTCTTGGGATCCGTCTGCTGATCCGCGTTATTCCCCAGCCGCTGCAACACCCGCATCACATTCCCATCAACCAACGGCTCACGCAACCCAAAAACCATCGAAGCCATCGCCCCCGCTGTATACCGACCAATCCCAGGCAACGACATCAACTCCCCAACATCACGCGGAATCACCCCGCCGTGATTCTCGACGATTGCCTTGGCACAAGCATGAAGCATCCGAGCCCGCCGATAATACCCAAGCCCAGACCAAGCCCCAAGCACCTCCTCCTCACTTGCCCCCGCCAACTCCTCAACACTCGGAAACCGCTCAACAAAAGGTCCAAACCTCTCCAACACCCGCGACACCTGCGTCTGCTGCAACATAAACTCACTCACCAACGACCAATACGGCTCCCGTGGCTCAATCCGCCAAGGCAAAGGCCTCATCGCCCCCCCAAACCACCCCTCAAGCAACTGACAAATCTCAGTATCACTCATCGATCCCACCAATCGCCTTCCCAATCTGACTCTTCAGCACCCCCCAGCCGGTCTGATCGGTAAAGCACACCGACACAAACTCCATATGAATCAGCACATTGCTCACCCCATCGCATCCAAGAATCGCCGCCGCCAGCGGATCATCCGACCCCTTCGAAGCATCAAACACCGACACAATCCGCCCAGGCATCGGCTCAACAATCAACTTCCGCGCCAGCGGATTCGGAGTCTCTTCAACCCGCTTGATTGTGTAGCCCATCATCAATCCTCTCATTGACCGACCCAAGCAATCAAAACAGTGCATGAGACGCAATTATCGGTTAGAATCAACCGACAAAGCATATTCCAGCATGTCTCACCATGCTTATCGTCCAATACACCACCCCCAAACCCCCAAACCCCCAAAAGGCAGCCCGTGGGCAAGTTCACCAGATTCCAAGACCTGTTCAACCGCCTCAGTGCCTACCCCCTGTGGCAGGTGCTTGTTGAACTGCTCATCATCTGGATCATGGTCTACGCCATCCTCCGATTCCTCCAAGGCACCCGCGCCGCACGAGCAATCAAAGGCCTCATCTTCGTCCTCATCATCGGAACCCTCGTCGTCCGAGTCTTCGGCCAAGACACCTTCGGACGACTCACCTACCTCTATGACCGAATGCTCGCCGGCTTCGCCCTCGCCTTGGTCGTTATCTTCCAGCCAGAACTCCGCCGAGCACTCATCAGACTCGGCGAAACCCGCTTCTTCGGCACCTCAGAACGCGGCGCCGCCACCATCGCCGCCCATCTCGCCCCGGCCTGCATCTTCCTCTCAAAAGCACGCTTCGGAGCCATCATCGTCATTGAACGACGCGTCGGACTCAAAGCCGTCACCGAAGGAGGCACCGACCTCGACGCCAAACTCACCGCCGCACTCATCCAAACCATATTCCACCCCGGATCAGCCCTCCATGACCTCGCCGTCGTCATCCGCGCCGACCGCGTCCACTCCGCAGGCGTACAACTCCCCATGGCCAGCGCAACAGAAATCACCGACCAATCCTTCGGCTCCCGCCACCGCGCCGCACTCGGAGTCACCAGAGATTCCGACGCCCTCGTCCTCGTCGTCTCCGAAGAAACAGGCAACATCCGCATCGCCCAACGAGGACAACTCTCCGAACCAATCCATCGCGACGACCTCGAACCCACCCTCAAAGAACTCCTGGGCCACCCCGACGAAACAGAACCACCCC
>JALSHW010000024.1 GCA_026982035.1 Phycisphaerales bacterium
TCCCTTGTCCCCCTGCCGACCAGATCGACCACGCAACTGGTTATCAATCCGCCGCGACTCATGCCGCTCGGTACCGATCACATGCAGCCCGCCCATATCCTCGATATTGTCAAACCACCGAACCCGGTGCATGATCGAACGCCCACCCTTATCCAGTTCTTCACGCAACTCTTCAGCACTCGCCGTTTCAATCCCCTTGCCGCTCATCCATGTATTTTGCCCCGCCCAATGCCGCAGCAACTGCAGCTCAAGTTCTGCAAAGTCCATCATCTCAGCGTCACGCTTCTTCATGCCCTCAGACTTGAGTTCCACCGAAGCAATCTTCCGGTACACATTCTCCCGCAACTCCTCGTCGCTCATCTGGGCATTGAGCCCACGCGAAGCAATACCCCGCTTGAGCAAATGCTCAATAAACTCGTCTCGATTCAGTTTCCCAAGTTTAATATCCGTACCACGCCCCGCCATGTTCGTCGCAATCATCACCGCGCCCAAATGCCCGGCCCCTTCAACCACATTGGCCTCCCGCTCATGCTGCTTGGCATTGAGTACCGAATGCTGCACCTGATACTTCTTCGTCAACATCTCCGAGATCATCACCGACCGCTCAACCGAGGTCGTCCCCACCAGAATCGGGCGTCCCGCGTCATGGAACGCCTTGATCTCATCAACAATCGCCTCCCACTTGTCCTTGGCACGCAGGTACATCAAATCGTCATAATCATCCCGAGCGATCGGCTTGTTCGTCGGAATCGAGATCACATCGAGCGAGTAAATATCGTGAAATTCTTGCGCTTCGGTATCGGCCGTCCCCGTCATACCGGAAAGTTGCTTGTACATTTTGAAGAAGTTCTGCACCGTCACCGACGCCACCGTCTGCGTCTCGGCCTTGATCGGCACCCCCTCCTTACACTCAATCGCTTGGTGCAACCCATCCGACCACTGCCGCCCAATCATCGGACGACCTGTATTGGAATCCACGATCACAATGTTCGGCTCATTCTTGCCGGTCATCCGATCAGGCACATCCATCACGATGTAGTCCTTGTCCAACTGATACACCGCATAGGCCCGCAACGACTGCTCAAGCAGGTGCGGAATATCCATATTCTCATCAACATAAAACGAACCTACTCCCGCAAGTTTCTGCGCCTGAGCAATTCCATCATGCGTAAGGTGAGCAGATTTACGATCCATCTCGATCTCGTAATACTGCGAATGTTGATCCCGTTTCTGCTCAAGTTCAGGAAGCCGCTTGACCATTTCCTCAAGCCGCTTCTTCATCTCAGGCACCACCGTCGTATCCCGCGTCTGCCGAATGTCCCCCTCCAACCCCTTGATCGTTTCCTTGCAATGCTGAACCTGGTCCTCCATCTCCTGCCATGGCTTCTGGAGTTCCACCAGTTGCTTGGCCAGTCCAGAAGCAAGTTCATACCGTGGTTGGTCATCATGGGCAGGGCCTGAAATAATCAAAGGCGTACGCGCTTCATCAATCAGCGTCGAATCCACTTCGTCAACAATAGCAAACTGCCGCTTCCGTTGCACCTGCTCATCAACACTCCGCTTCATGTTGTCGCGGAGATAATCGAACCCAAACTCCGAAGTCGTCCCATACACCACATCACATCGGTACATCGCCCGTTTGATCTCTTCGGGCTGCATGTGCATCGGATGGATCGCTCCGGCCGTCAATCCGACCTTGGCAAAGAACGGGAATGTCCAATCCCGGTCCCGTTGAACCAGATAATCATTCACCGTCACCACATGAATCTGCTGCCGCGTCACCGCCGCCATGTACGCTGCAAGCGGAGCCACAATCGTTTTGCCCTCACCCGTCTTCATTTCCGCAATCTTCCCCTGTCCCAAGACCATCCCGCCAATCAACTGCACATCAAAAGGTCGAGCTCGAAACGGAGGCCGAGACTCAGGATAAATCTCCCGCACCGCATCATAAATCTCATTGGGAATGTCCACCTGAATAAATCCAGGCACCGCTTCCTCACATCCCAAATACTCACCCACCGGCTCCGCCGGTTCCAAAGTCGCAATCTCCGCCACCACCCGGTCATACGCATCTCGCGCCGATCCACTGAGCAACGAAGCATCAAAGCCATGCTCAGGATTAAAGATATTTCGAATCCCCACCGATCGATCCATCGCCTCACGACCAACGGCAAACACCTCAGTCAACAAATCATTGGAACTCTCACCCGCATCAAACCGTTCCCGAAATTCTTCAGTCTTGGCTTTGATCTGAGCGTCGGTCAACCTGCGTATCTCTGGCTCAAGCCGGCCAATCGCATCGACCCGCGTTGTATACTTCTTGACAACCCGCTCATTGCGCGAACCAAAGAGCTTGGAAAGAATCGAACCAATAACGGGAATCTCTGAACTGGACATAATTGAATCTCGTGCTGTGATGTGTTGCCAGGCTCAAAATCAAAGAACCCCAGCGGTGAACCGACCTGCCCACGCACTCAACTCAAGAGCGCCAACACCTCGGCATAAAAGCAAATAACTGGACAAAGAACTGATAAACCAAAGAACTCGGCTCAGCCAAGCATCGGAGGCGGAAGGTTCAACAACCAGTTCCCCAACCGATCCTTCTGAACCATCATTCCCGAAGCCCCAATCCCCATAATCCCCACCGGCTCATCCAAACGATCCACAATCAGCATCAACGAACGCTCAGCGCCCTGATCCACCAATTCCCGAATCGCCTGGGCAACACAATGCGACAACCGAGTCACCCGTGTCCGCTCAATCGTCTCGCTGCAAGTCGACGCCGCCGAGGCCATCGTCGTCACCAGCAAATGCACCGCAATCGCAGCCACCACCCACCCCGTCGTCCGAGCCGGACGAGCAGCAATCAATGTCGATTGGGTTGGATGGATTTGATCATTCATCGTGGAGAATCAAGTATCGACACACCCCACCCTCCGAGCAAGCCCAAACGACGATTCTGGCCCCTGTTTTTCCCCACAACCCCATATTTATGCAAAAAATCTTCCCCTTTCAAGTCCATCCTCAATCTCAAGGATTCTCCATCCAAGGTCCGCCAAAGTCCGATAGAGTTGGTACAATTGGCCTCAAATCGCATCGCATACCAATCAATGACCGACAAGGACGACCCAATGCTCGCCACACGCCAATCACTCGCCCCCACACGCCAGTCCATCACCCACAAATTCGTCATCGGACAGCACGAGGGCTACCTCACCGTAGGCCTCTACGACGACGGCACACCAGGCGAAATCTTCATCAAAATTGCCAAAGAGGGCTCGGCAATCTCAGGCATGTGCCAAGCATTCTGCCGCGCATTCTCCATCGCACTCCAATACGGCCTCCCCATCGACGAAGCCGTCAAACGCTTCAAAGGCATGCGATTTGAACCCCATGGCCAAACCGAAAACCCAGGCATCCCCCAAGCCGACTCCATCATCGACTATGTCGCACGCTACCTCGAAATCGAATTCGCCACAGGCACCCGTCGAAAATAAGCTCTACACCACCCGATTCGCCGGCTCCTCCCCCGCAAACACCGCCGAAACATTTGTCCTCACCATCTCCGTCATCGCCAAACGCCACCGCGCCTCGGCACTCCCAATATGAGGCGTCAACACCACACGATCACACGCAACGAGCCCCGGATGCACCGTCGGCTCCTCCTCATACACATCCAACCCCGCCCCCCAAAGATGCCCAGATTCAAGCGATGCAACCAACGCCCCTTCATCAACAACAGCACCACGCCCCGTATTGATCAAAATCGCATCCTCCTTCATCAATCCAAGCCGTCGCGAATCGATCAAATGCCTCGTATCCGCCGTCAAAGGCGTATGAATACTCACCACATCCGCACCCCCCAATCCCTCATCAAGCCCCACCCGCCGAGCCCCCAAAGGCGACATCTCAAACTCCAGATGCCTCGATCGAGCCACATACGCAATCCGCATCCCCAAAGACTTCGCCCGCAGAGCCATCGCGTATCCAATCCGCCCCGCCCCCACAATCAACAACTCCTTGCCACACAAATCCAACCCAAGAAAGTCCGCCATACCAAGCTGTCCATTGGCTGGATATTCTGAAGATCGAGCATACCGATCCGCCTCGATCAACCGCCTGGCAACACTGAGCATCAACAAAAACGCAAGATTCGCCGTCCCCTCCGTCACCGCATCAGGCGTATTACACACCACGATCCCCCTGCCTTTGCAGGCCTCAAGATCAATATTGTCGATCCCCACCGCAAAGTTATTCACAATTTGAAGCTGATCCCCCGCCGCATCAAGTAAATCATTGTCCACCGAATCGGTGTACATCGTCACCAACGCATGAGCCCCTAAAACAAAGGGTTTGAGGGCTTCAGCCGTCGCCTTGTCCGAACCCAATACCCGAACGCAAGCACCTGCTATATCGAGCTTTCCGGGTATGCTACGCGTGATTCGCACTTGTTTTTGAGGGGTTTCCATGCTTGACAATAGGACGGTATCTCATCAAGTATTTGCATCAGATACCCAACGATTTCAAACAACCAAACCGCCAAAACGAAAAAATATCTGAAAAACCCTATGAAAACAGGGGGATATGGTGGTATGTTGCCGATAGAAGTCCGGTAAAATCAATCGTAGGTGTGGGTGGAAGCCGCACACGAATACACAACTTTGCACATATGGAGATTGCAAATGGCTAAGAAAACAAAGAAAAAAGCAGCCCGTAAACCCGCCAAAAAAACCGCCGCTCGTAAACCAGCAGCCAAAAAGACAACCAAAAAGAAAGCAGCACCGAAAAAAGCAACCACAACCGCTGCCAAAAAACCAGCACGCATCACCGCTGCCAAGGAAAAACCACGCACCAAGTCCGAAGTCCTCACCATCATCGCAGACCATGTCGGCATCTCCAAAAAGGAAGCCGCCCAAGTCTTCGATGTCATGGGCGACATGATCCAAGTCGACCTCAAAAAGGGCTCCTGCGGCGCATTCAATGTCCCAGGCATGATGAAGGTCTCTGTCCAACGCAAGCCAGCAACCAAAGCACGCAAAGGCATCAACCCATTCACCAAAGAAGAAATGATCTTCAAAGCCAAACCAGCACGCAATGTCGTCAAGGTCCGCCCACTCAAGGCACTCAAAGATCGCGTCTAATACCGATCCAAGTACCTGAAAAACGAGTACCTACAAAAAATAAACAAGCCCCTCGCACACGCGGGGGGCTTGTTCTTTGAACTGATCTCTTACCAACCACTCAAGACGATTTCTTAAAGCTACGAACTGCACCAGTCCCGCCCCCGGCCCCCGATGCCTCTGACGATGATCCACTCGATCCTGATGAACTTGAAGTCGACGAACTCGATGATCCGGTTGCCGATGACCCAACTGACCCAACTGATCCAACTGATCCAGCTGATCCAGCAGTCGAACCACTCGCCGCCGAAGCAACAGCCCCAAGACCACCCAAACTCTCCCCACCATCACCCTCCATCGCTTCACCAGCCACACCAGTATCATCCACATCCGTCGAAACCTCGGCCTGACCCGTTGCAGACCCTTCCACACCAGCATCATCAACTTGCCCGCCCCCCCGCTTGAGTACTGGAAGTTTCCCCGTCAACATCAACACCCGAGACCGCGACGGAAACCGATGCTCCCTGCTCTTGATCACTCGCCCATCAGGCATATGAATCGAAATCTCCACCCACTCAATCGGCTCAATCTCCACCCCCTTCTCCACTTCCCACTCCGCCGACCCCCTAGACGCCGCCCCCTTAGACGGCGCCCCCTTAGACGGCGCCCCAATCGCCAACCCAGCAATTCCAACCACAACCACAGCCCCAAACAGTTGACATATCCGTGATCGTTGATGGTTCATAGTGCGTTCTCAAATTCAATCCAGTCCAAGAAACCTCGGAGACCTGCGCAGTCTCTCCAAAAGAAGTGTCCTATCCCCCTCCAATCGGTGCAACAAACCCACCCACTTTGTCCGACTTTGCCAAATCAGGAGCATGATCAGCACGCACCAAAGGCACAATCGGCAACCAAACCACTTATCGGCCCACCCTTGGCCATAAACTCCCATCTCATCAAAATAACACCATCCACAACAACGCCCCCAAAGCATCCCAAAGAACCCCTCCCCATGAACA
>JALSHW010000025.1 GCA_026982035.1 Phycisphaerales bacterium
CGAGTTCGTTGAGATCACGAAAGATCGTCCGCTCATCAACGCCACATTCGGCAGCAAGCTCGGCCGGCGTACATTTCTGCCCGGATTGAATGAGCGTCAGGACATTGAGCAAACGATGGATGCGTGTGTACTTGGCCATGCTGTATTATGGCAGCCGCCGCTCGACCATTCTGCATATTGCTGCGTTGATGCTGCAATTCAAGTCGAAACTCCCCGGCTATCCACACGAAATGGACCACGCCGGGGAGTTATTCATCCAATGATCGGCCACCCGATTCTGTATCTTGCAGACGGCAATCGTAGTTGATTGCCCGCCTGTTGTTCAAAGTGGTTGCTTCGCAGGTGACATGATGGTGTCAGTCTTCCAGCCCGAAATCCGGCCTGAAAGTTCTCTGAATTAAATGTTCCAAATCTCCACGATCCTGCTCGCCCGATTTGAACGCATTATCTAGCCAAGAATGGACTTTTAAGGGATCTGGGTGATGCCGCTTAGGAGGCACAATCAATGTCCAAGTATCAGCATTGCTTGGATCGTCAAATGTCACCAAGCCGACTCCGAATCTTTGTGCTTCCGCAAGAATGCGACCCCCTTGAGGAACTTCCTGAAGCAACTCGTCCGTTCCTTTGCAATGGATGAAGAAATACGATCGGTGAGCAATCGCCGTATGAGCGGCCGCCTCATGCACGCCGGTGACATCAACACATCCCCTTTTCTTCACCTCAAAGGTGACAACTTCAAGAAATGGGCCCATCAATTCTAGATCTTCCGCGATTACCATTGTCATATCTGGGACACCCCATTTCCCCCGATTGGCCCCCTTTCTATTTGAAGAGTTTGTAATGACATAATTGGCGGGGGATCCCCCATCTTCCTCATCTTCCCCATTGAATAATTCAAGTTCACCCATTGCCCAGTCTTTCCGAATGGCACTGATAAGCGGAGCGTATAATGATTTCTCATCGGGGTATAAAGGAGCCGTATCCAACGGACCAGGCTGAGCGAGGCCAACCTCAACCGGCAACTCAACTTGCTCAATATTCTCTTCGTCAATGATGGGCTGTAGACGATATACCAATCCGCCCTTGCACGGCCCTTTGGCGATATCACCCCGGTCAAGAAGAAAGCTACGGATTTTCCAGTATAAATCATGATCGTCCTCACCCAATAGGGGATCTGATTGGAACCATTCATTTCGCAGTTTCCCGTTCGTGATCGTTGAGCCATCAGATGGTATGAGATTGAACATAGAAACCACGAGTTCTTCTTCACGCCTATGTTGGGCCTCGTTAGATCTGCCGATCATCCCTCCACGCCCTCGTCCCTTTCTAGCACGACCTTGCTCAATCAGTCTGTCTCTATACGCTTCAAATATTCGCAAAGGGATAAACTGATCTAGCGCAGTTCTCCATTGAGAATACGCGCTTCGATAGGTGATTTTTTGCTCGTCCACCTCAGGCAATATCCCAAATAGCCTGTCGAGCCAATCTTGAGTAAATTGAATTTCAACTAACCGATATGTCCCTCCACCTGCTCCCGCACGCTTTGAGATTTTTTTGTCTCGAACCAACTCATCACGCAACCTATCGAACTCTTCCTTTGTCGCTTGATCTGGCGTCAACCTGGCCTCCCAACAATCGCGAAGTGATTGGTTGTTGATGCTTGAACCGTCCGCTGGCACGCATTCAAACAGGTGGCTTTTCTTTGTTTCGCTGTCCATTTCATCCCCTTTGCAAAGTACAGTTGTTTTGCTCTACTCAGAATCCTATCCATCCGCCATCCGCCATCCGCCATCCGCCATCCGCCATCCGCCATCCGCCATCCGCCATCCGCCATCCGCCAAGATTTTGACAAATTTGTGCCAAACGCATCATTTTTATCGCGTTTGGCACAAATGTGTCACTCTGGGTACTCAACCAACCGCATTGGCGAAGCCGAAGGGCTGGTCGGATTTGAAGCCGCAGTCTTCCCAGGCCTCGCGGACATCCGAGGCGTCGAACTCTTCTTTGTTCGAGATGATCCGCAGCGTCTCGGCCAAGTCGCGCACCTGGGCGCCGGTCATGTCGTCGGTGAATCCGGTCGCAAGTTCGAGGGCCTCGGGCGTCAAGCGTTGAGGCAGGATCATGCGTTCAACGAGTTGGCTCCGTTCAGCATCAGGAAGTGGGCCGAACTTAAGCCGACGATCGAAGCGACCTGGGCGATCGGCCAGCGCGGTCTCGACGACTTCTGGGCGGTTGGTTGTACCGACCCAGAGCACGCCGGGGACATTGCGAAGCCCATCCATGACCTGCATGAGTTCGGCCATGCTGGGGTTGCCGCCGCGCCGACGATCTGCACCGAAGATATCAATCTCCTCGATAAACACCACGCACGGCGCGGTCATCTCGATGAGTTCCTTGAGCACATCAACACTTCCTTGCCGGCAGATTTGATCCGGCCCTGCGATACAGACTGACACGCCTTCGAGTTCGTTGGCGATGGCGCGGAGCAGCATACTCTTGCCACAGCCCGGCACGCCTTCGAGCAACACACCGCGTTGGCCGCGTGCGCCGCGTTCTTTGAGTTCAAGGACTTTCTTCGCATACCCGATGATGTGCCGATTGATGACTTGCGACTGATTCTCGGTGAGGATGACATCATCGAGCGTGATGTTGCCGTGGTCCATCAGTTTCCCGAAGAGATCAAAGGTATGGCCGCGAAGATGATTGTTCGCCTTTGCGAATTCACAAAGCTTTGCAATCCACATCGAGGCATTGGGCGAGTACATCGAGATTTCGATATTACCATGATGGGTCGTTTCGACACTGAGCACAAACCGCTCCTTTGATTCGTCATGCTCGACAAAGTAGGTCACATCCCGAGGTGTTCGGATTGGCCCGTCGATCGACTTCACGCTTCTGAACTTTGCCATCTCGCCATGCTGCCCTGCAATTGAATGGATCGCGATCTTGTTTTCCTCAAAGAATGATGGAATACAGGCGGCGACAATGTCTCCTGCACCCGCTTCCATTTCCCAGTCCTCGTTCGAGGGCGGAGTCATCGTCCAATGATGAATCAGCCGATGGCCATCGCGGTCGTGGCTGTGAATCGACATGATCTCAGCAAAGTCCTGTGATGGCCCGCTCGCCTTGGAGGCCGCGACATCCTGCAATGCGATTTCAGTTGCTTGGCTTGTTTGGGTACTCATGATGCTTCTCCTTGTATGATATTGCTTTGTTTCCAGCAGACAGCACGCCAAATAGCCAAGGCTAAGGGAGTGCTGGACGCAGAAACATATATGTGTTTAGACTGACAATGCACGCACACAAAAACCGGCTTGCATCATCCAAATCCAAGTTGTCTTACCTATTCATTTTGCTCAGATTCATTCCGAGCCGCTTGCCCCAGACACGGTTCATAAGTGATGAACAGGCCGGGCTATGCACCGTGGCGGGATGATTGGACATCACCCGCTCGGTTGCAGTCGTTCCAAAGGTGAGGTTATGGATCAAACTCTTTAAGCATGTATAGAGCATATGCAACTTCGATGGAAAAGCCAAGTGTTAGGACTCGTCAATTTTACACCGACTGACAGCATGTTGTCAGTTTGCTGTCCGTTTCCACTTCCAATACTGATTTGTCGATTCCTAATCTATCATTGAGAGTCTATCGGCGGATAGCACAAGCTTCCCCAATCCTCTTGCCAGGCGTGATCAATGATGATGGTGGAAACCGCATGAAGAAAAAGCTCAAGAAAATCAGCACACCGTCCGACCGCGACCCGGTTGAGCTTGCTGTCATAGGTGGCTGCCCCGTGAATCAGTTGGCAGCGAATGAGATAGACGCGGCTGAGTGTGATATCAAGGATCGGAATGAATCGCCCCTCAAAGTGCCACGAAGGAAGTTTCCTTGCCGAGTTCTGTGCTCTGCGTGCTTGGTCCTCGCTTGGATCTTGCCAAAAATACTTGTTGAGAAACTCATCACCCACAATCGCCTTGACAAGTTCACGGTTCTCCGTCAGCAGCTTCTGTATAAGGCCTTCTTGGTCCAATGTGTAGATCCGTTCAAGAAATGTGCCCAGCGAATACCGATCACCAATCGGCTCGCGGGCCTGGTCGTCCCATCGACCATACAGACTGTTCAACGCGATCCAGTGATAGATCAGCTTTGGATCATCATGCCCAACGCCCGCGGCTTCAAGTTCCTCGATCCGCTCCATCCAGCTCCAACAACGATGCAGCCGAATCCGAATCGGGTTGTAGCGATCGTCAGAGGCCTCGCCTTCTTTGACGGGCTGCCAACGCTGACGAAGTTCCTGCACAGGTTGGTTCGGCATACCGGCTCCATTCTCTATCAAATACAAAACCCCGCATCACACGCTGTGAGCTTCGTTGAATCATAGTATACTTTGGCTATCAAACACGGCGCGTCATCTGAAGGGACATCAATGGCAACATATTCACACTCGAAAATCGAATGTTTCCGAAACTGCCCACGCCAGTATTACTATCGATATGTCGCCAAGCTCGAACTCGAAGAGGCACCGGGCCAAATCGCGCTGTTCTTTGGGTCACGCTGCCATGATGCACTCGAATGGCTCTATGGCCAAGTCAAACTCGGCGTCATCCCCACAAAGAAACAACTGCTCAAAGAGTTCGCCCGCATTTGGGATGATCAGTGGGAAGACGACATCGAGATTCGTGAACGAGGCATGACGCCTACACGCTACCGCTCACTCGGCGATAAAATCGTCGGCGAGTATTACGACGCTCATCATCCATTCGACGACTCAACCACCATCGAACTCGAACAAATGGTACGGTTTGATCTCAATGCCAAGAAGAATATCCGCATGGTCGGCTACATCGACCGACTCGCCAAAGACGCCAAAGGCGTCTGGCATATCCACGACTACAAAACCAACAAACGGCTTCCTACACAGGCCGACATGGACCAGAACCCGCAGCTTGCCTACTACGAAATCGGTATCCGACAGATGTGGCCAAAGATCAAAGAAGTTCAACTCCACTGGCACTTCCTCCGCTTCGGCGAAACCATCACCTCCACCCGAACCAAACAACAACTCCGAGACCTCCGCAACGACGCGCTCAGCACCATCAGCGACATCGCCGTTTGCGGCAAGGACGAAGACACCTTTGAGACAAACGAAACCGGACTCTGTAGCTACTGTGACTACCAAGAATCTTGCCCCATCACCAAGCACGAGTTCCGAGTCAACGGCCTCCCAATCAACAAATACAAAAACGAACCCGGCGTCAAACTCGTCAACGCTTGGACCGAACTCAAAGAACAACGAAGCGAACTTGAAGCACAAGTTGCAGAGCTCGACGAAGAAATAGCGAATATTCAAGACGCATTGATTGACTACGCCGAGAAAGAAGACGCAGAAATCGTCTGCGGCGACGAACACGAAGCCACAATTCGATACATTGAAAAAATCAAGTTTCCAACCAAATCAAAGAACCTCGAAGAGCACACCAAAATGGAGCGCCAACTTCAAGAAACCCCATTCTGGGACATGGTCAGCGGCCTCGACCGCCACGCCCTGACCACACTCTGGAAACATCCTGAATCACTCGATCCAAAGCTTCGAAGAATCTTGAAGAAATTTGCTCTAGTTGAACAGGAAACAAAGGTAGGAATTCGTGGAAAGCGATCGTAAGCTTTGTATGGCTTGTTCACCATTCCCAAAAAACACCGACCTCGATATAAAAACAATCGTCCACCCATTCGAATTATCGTTTCAATAAAGCTTTCGAAGGTGTTGCGCTCCGGTGCAATACCCGACTGACAAATGTGTGTATCTCACCTAAACATCATCCTTGCTGACCGCCGTCCGCCGAGGAGTTTGGGGTCTCCAAACTTGGTCAGGGGTCGGAGCTTTCACATCACGAGGGAGCTTAAAAGTCGCGAGCTGGCCTTTTTCAAACGAAAGACCATACGCTACAGAGAGGCGATTCATCCATCGTTTCTGTTTTTGATCAAAGACGAGATCTTTAGGATCTGGCATGCCAATATCAAAGAGGTCCCGTTTGCGTCTTCGATCATTGATTTCATCTTGCCGAAAGATCGCATGATCAATAACTTTCATCACCCCGTCTCGGTATGGATATTCGCAAT
>JALSHW010000026.1 GCA_026982035.1 Phycisphaerales bacterium
GCGGACGATTAAGAATGCGATTCTCAAGACGATTGAGTATGTCAATGGGCATATTAATGATGCGATCATTGAGCGACTTGCCCAGGCCGAACAAGCATTGCAAGGTGAGCCCGTATGACTGAAGATGCTCGGGGACGGGTTGGCGTAGAGATTATTGGGTCTGGGATGCACCTGCCCGAAGGGACACTGACCAACCAGGACCTTGAGCAGTTGATGGAAACCTCCGATGCGTGGATCGTCAAGCGGACGGGGATCAATACCCGCCGTCGGGCGGATCTTGCCAGTGGAGAGACCAGCAGCGTTCTTGCGACTGAGGCGATGAAGAAGGCCTTGGTCAATGCCAAGATCGAGGCGACGGAGCTTGATCTTCTTCTTGTGGCAACGATGACTTGCGATTCGCCGACGCCATCGGTTGGGTGTGTGGTGGCTCATGAGATCGGGTGCCGAGACATTGGTGCGATGGACATCAATGCGGCGTGTTCTGGATTTTTGTACACGATTTCGATTGCCGATGCGATGATCAAGTCCGGGGCGTACAAGACCATTGGGGTGATCGGGGTGGACACGATAACACGCCATATTGATTATTCTGATTTTGGTCGAGGGGCGGCGATTCTTTTTGGTGATGGAGCCGCGGCGGTGGTGCTCCAGGCCAGTGATGATCCTGAGAAGGGAATGATTGCCCATGCGATGCACGCTGATGGTGGGGGGGCCAAGCATTTGTTTATTCCATCGTGTGCGTTGGATTTTCCGGAGGAAGTGGAGTTTGACGAGCGGAAACTCAATACGGTGCAGATGAATGGGCAGGCGGTGTTCAAGTTTGCCGTCACCAAGTTTCAGGAGGTGATTTCTGAGACTCTTGAGATGGCTGGGATTGAGGCCGACGATGTAGATCACTTTGTGTGTCACCAGGCCAATTCTCGGATTTTGGACTCGGCACGCGATCGGTTTGGGATTCCTGAAGAGAAGTTGCTGGTCAATATCCAGAAGTATGGCAATACGGTTGGTGGGTCGATTCCGATTGTCTACGATGAGTTGATGAGTTCTGGGAAGATCAAGCCGGGGCAGAAGATGATGTTTCTTGCCTTTGGTGCGGGATTGACTTGGGGTTCGTCGCTTTGGCAGTTGTAAATTTCGGTTGTGTTGCACACGATTGATCTCCACAGGGGTTTTTGATATGAACAACATTATTCTTTGTCCAGGTCAGGGTGCTCAGGTCATTGGCATGGGCAAGCTTTGGAGTGAGACTTCTGAGGCGGCGCGTTCGATCTTTGAGCAGGCCGACGAGGTGCTTGGGGATTGGCTCGACAATTTACACGGCGCTTCGCTTTCGTCGTTGTGCTTTGAGGGGCCTGTGGAGATGCTCAATCGGACGGATGTGTCCCAGCCAGCGATTTATACCGCGTCGGTGGCGTGCTTTGCTGGATGGCTCGATGCTGAGAACCTGACCAAGAACGAGTTGAATCTGGTGGCGACGGCTGGGCTTTCACTTGGTGAATACACGGCGTTGCACTTGGCGGATGCTTTTTCGTTTGCTGATGGGCTCAAGCTTGTGGCGTTGCGGGGCAAGGCGATGCAGGAGGCCGCTGAGGCGGCGGATTCGTCGATGGTCGCGTTGATTGGGGCCGATGAAGCGTCGGCCAATGCGGTGTGTGATCAGGCGCGAGGGGATGATGTGCTTGTGGCTGCCAACTTCAACGCGCCGGGGCAGGTGGTGATTTCGGGTTCGTCTGCGGCGTGTGATCGTGCTGAGACTATTGCAGGGGAGATGAAACTTCGGGCGACGCGGTTGAGTGTGGCGGGGGCCTTTCATTCGCCATTTATGCAGCCGGCGGCGGATCAACTGGCTGAGGCGTTGGCGGCGACGCAGATCAATGATTTGAGTTGTACGGTGATGTCCAATGTGACGAATCTTCCACACGAAGCGGACGCCGATTCGATTCGTCAACGATTGGTCGATCAACTGACTTGCCCGGTTCGGTGGGCGGCGTGTTGTGAGTATCTTGTTGAGAACAACACTGATGTTCAGTTTCATGAGTTGGCTCCGGGTAAGACGCTTGGCGGGATGATGCGCCGGATTGCCAAGGGCACGAAGGTTTTGGGACACAATGAACCCGTCGCTGTTTCGTAAGGCGACCACTTATGCAGAGAAACGAGAAATAGATATGGCGGATCAACGGATTGCTATTGTCACTGGAGCATCGCGTGGAATCGGGCGGGCGATTGCGTTGCGATTGGCCTCGGATGGACGGCATGTGGTGTGTGTGTCTCGTTCTCAGGGGCCTTTGGATGAACTTGCTGCTGAGATTCAAGCCGGTGGTGGGGCGGCGTCGGCGGTGGCGTGTGATATGTCCGATTTTGATGCGGTGGCTTCGATGATTGAGGGGGTTGCCAAGGAGCATGGCCGACTCGATATTTTGGTGAACAACGCGGGGATTACCAAGGACAATCTGATCTTGCGGATGAGCGATGAGGAGTGGGATGATGTGATCAATACGAATCTCAAATCGGTGTTTGTGGCGTGTCGTGCGGCGGCTCGGCCGATGATGCGGGGGAAGTTTGGGCGGGTGTGTAATATCGCTTCGACTTCAGGATTGGTTGGCAATGCCGGGCAAGCCAACTACGCGGCGGCCAAGTCCGGGCTGATGGGCTTTACCAAGACGATCGCTCGTGAACTTGGCAAGAAGAACATCACCGCCAACTGCATTGCGCCTGGGTTTATTGAAACGGACATGACCAAAGATTTGCCGGTCGCGGTGACCGATCACATCAAGGGCGTGATTTCGACACGGGAACTTGGGCAGCCGGCGGACATCGCCGCGGCGGTGGCGTATGTGACCAGTGATGAGGCCAGGTTTATCACTGGGCAGACGATCGCTGTCGATGGCGGCATGACGATGTGCTGAGTGGGGGCTTTATTTATACTTAAAATATCCGAAGTGCATTCGGCAGTGGTTGAGGTGTACGAGTGTCCAGAGTTCGTGGGTCATGGTGCCTAGGAGTGGGCTGTCGTGGAGCATTTGTTCGCCGTTTTGTATACGGGTGATCTGGGTTCGCATCAATGCCAGCCCGTCTTCAATGCTGACTTGATCGGCGGGCAGCAGGGGGTTTTCGGATTCGGGGAGTTTGATGCCTGGTTTCATTTGTCCGTTTGGATTCTTGGCCATGCGTTTGAAGACCAGTTGGCCGAGGATTCGGAAGATCAGCGGGAGTTTCATGTCTGGGCCGAACCCATCGAGGGAGAAGCCGATGAACTTGGCGCAGTGTTCGAGGTTTTGGCCAACGGTCCAGCCGCCTGCGGTGGTGAGGGTGCCGGCTTGATGGGCGGCTTCGATGGTGTCGAGCTCGGCGGAGAGTTCATCAATGGTACGAAAGGACTTGGGCTTCCATTGACTTTTGTCGGCAAATGGCATCGGCATCCTTTCGGTGATGAAATCTTTGGTATTTGTTGCCAATGGTAGACGAATGCTATGCTTTGGGTATGAAACCTCGATCGATCCTTGAAACGGTGTTGTATTCCAGTGATCTTGACCAAGCGGTGTGGTTTTATCATGAAGTCCTTGGGTTGGAGATGCCTGGTGGGAAGTCGGATTTGATGACCTATTTTCGGATTGATGATGGTCATGTGTTGTTGATTTTTGATCCGGGTCAATCGGATAAGCCGGGGCGGGGTGTGCCTTCGCATGGGGCCCGTGGTCCTGGGCATATTGCGTTGCGGATTGAGGAATCGGAGTATGACGATTGGAAGCGACGGTTGAGCTTGCATGGGGTTGGGATCGAGGAGGAGATTGATTGGGGTTTAGAAGAGGGTTTTTCGCCTGGACGGTCGATCTACTGCCGAGACATCTATGGCAACTCGGTTGAGCTCATTACCGGGAATATCTGGGCTTCAATCACCTCAATCGAGGACTAGAGCCCGATTGAAACCGTGTGGGGATTTGGACCTAGACTGGTGTATGAAGACCCCACACCTGATATCCAACGCTGCGATTTTGCTTTCACTGGTATTTGTTGGTTGCTCGGATTCGAGTGATTCTCAAACAACCGATTCGGCGGTGCCTGAGCCCGCTGCGGATACGAGTTATCTTGACGAACTTGCTGCCAAGCAGGGGATTGCTCTGGAAGAGGATGAGCCCGAGGATCAAGTTGTCGAGGAAGAAGCCGACGAGCCAGAGGCCGATGGGGCGTTGGCTCAGGACGAGGAACGGGAGTGGGAACGAGAGCGTGGATCCCAGTCGTTGCTCGGTCGATCGCGTGACAAGGCCAAGGGGTTGCGGGATCAGATTCAAGGCGGCACCGAGCCAGAGGAGGGGTTGGCTTCGACGCTCAGTGATGAGGAATATGCAGCCAGTTCCGGGCTTCGGTGGGAGATGCCTGAGGATTGGCGGATGGCGGTGCCTGCCAGGGGTCGGTTTGCTGAGATGTATATCAAGCATGCACTGGGCAATGCGTCGGTGTCGTTTACCAAAGAAACCAAGAGCGTGCGTGAACTTGTCCGGCAGATGCAGGGGCAAATCGTTGATCCGATGGGCGGACGCTCGCGGGCCAAGACCAATGACAAGACCATCGCGGGATTTGCGGTACAAATTGTTGATCTCGATGGAACCTACCTCGATCCGGGAGCCAAGGGTGGGACCAATGAGCAGATTTTCTATGCGATGCACGCAGCGATTTTTGATCTCGGTGAGGTGCGGATTTTGATCAAGATGTGGGGCCCTCAAGACACCGTCAATCAGAGCATGCGGATTTTTGATGCGATGATTGAGAACACGGTCACGCAGTAAACAGTTGGAATGTATGAATGCCTGACTTGCATGCTTTGATCATTACGCATACGCATGAGCGGATTGCCAATACGCTTTTGGGATTGCGTGCCCAGACGATTGGGCCTGCGACGATCACCGTGGCGTGTGATTCGGATGATGAGCGGATTGAGCCGGAGATTCAGCGGGCTGCCGATGCCTTGAATCGTCCGATTATACTGTCGCTCAGAAAGCGGAGCGAGATTGCGTGTCGATCGCAGAATCGGAACAATGCCGTCCGGGCGTTGCTTGAGCAAGGCGTCAAAGAGACGGATTATCTTTATTTTATTGATGGGGATTGTATTCCGTCGCCAACTGCGTGCAAAGCCCATCGAGAAGCACTCGGCACGCATGAGCTTTCACTTGGTTGGGCTGTTCGGCTTTCGGAGGAGCAGACCGAGGAACTGACCGAACGGCAAGTTCTTGCCGGAAAGACGAACGAGATGCTCAGTAATGAGCAACACAAGATGTGTGTCAGAGCGCATTTTCAGACTCGCAAGCGGATTTTTCTGCGATCTCTTAAACTGACCAAGCCGCACAAACCTGGGATTTTGTCTGGCAATTTTGGTGTTCGGCTGCACGATTTTAGGACGGTCAATGGGTTTGATGAATCGTTTACCGGGTGGGGGATGGAAGATGATGATTTGGCTCGTCGGCTTTATATGATCGGGGTTCGTCCAAAGTCGGTGATGAATACTGCGGTGGTGTATCACCAGTATCATCCGACGGAGGAGCCGTTGAATTGGAAGGATTCGCCCAATGCGCATCGTCTTTCTGAGCCGTGTGAGGCGCATTGTCCATCTGGAATTAAAAACCCCGCACCTCAGAACGAGATGCGGGTGATTCAAGTTGTTCCAAACTGATTCAGCTTAGGCCGAGGAGTTCGATTTCGAAGATGAGGTCGGCTTTGGCTGGGATTGCGGGTGGTGATCCGAATTCGCCGTAGGCCTTGGCGTAGGGGATGGTGAGTTTGCGTTTGCCGCCGACTTTCATTCCTGGGATGCCTTCTTGCCATCCTTGGATGAGGTTGTTGAGTGGGAAGTTGATGGATTCGCCTCGGTCATAGGAGGAGTCGAAGACGGTGCCGTCCATGAGTGTGCCTTTGTAGTGGACATTGACGGTGGCGTTTTTTGGGCATTCCATGCCTTGGCCTACGACGGAGTCTTCGATGATGATTTCGGTGATTGGATCGCTCATGGTTTTTCCTTTATGCTGTTCTTGATCAGTTTGATTTGGTCACAATGATAGGTCACTCAAAGGTCGAAGTAGTCGCTGATGTAGGCCGGAATATCGTCGGCCTTGGTCAAATTCACG
>JALSHW010000027.1 GCA_026982035.1 Phycisphaerales bacterium
CACCGGCCTCTGCCAGCGATTCGGAGAGGAGTCAAACTGACAAAACCCCGTAGGGATTCTGGCTCAAAGCCCTTCTCTTGGTGTTGATGCCCTAAGAATCTGCTGTGAAACCATCAATCACCATCCAACGCAACCATCAAACGGTGCCCATTGAAGGGGCATCAAGAGCCAATCTATTCTTCGGTGGCTCATTTGACCCGCCTCACCTGGGACACGCGACACTGCCGGCGATGGTTGCCAAACAACTCGAAAAACACAAAGGACTTGAGCAAAGAACATGCGGCCTTGTGTATGTACCAGCCGCCCAATCGCCTCACAAAACCGAGCCCCCCACCGCTGATGAACACCGGATCGCGATGCTCAACATCGCCCTGCAAAGTGTCGATCGGGATTGGTCGATCTGGACGCAAGAACTGGCCGATGGCACACTCAATCCCGGAGCCCCGAGCTATTGGGCTGACACATGGGCGATTGCCAATGCGTTGTTGCCTGACTCAATGAATCGGTTTCTCATCGGTGCCGATCAGGCGATGTCGATGCACCGCTGGCATCGCTACCAAGAGTTCTGGGAAGACGCAACGGTGATGATGCGTGATGGAATTGGTGATACTGATGAATTGATTGAAGGCCTAGATCGCTTGGGAGTCTGGACTCAGGACGATCTGAAACACTGGCGGACATGCTGCGTGCCAGTGGAGATGGTGCCTTGGTCTTCATCTGAAATCCGCCAACAACTCTGCAGGACCGATCAACAAAAAAACACCCGCATCGAGGGGCTCGATCCGGGTGTTCAATCGTATATTTTGGAGCACGGGCTCTATCGCTGAATCTGACTTACGCGGTACAAGCATCCGCGGCCTTGACCGAATCCTTGAGTGCCAAGGCCTTGTCGGTCTTCTCCCAAGGAAAGAACGATTGCCCGCTCTTCACGGCTGCCGTGCGCCCGAAGTGACCATGACGCGCCGTCTTGCGGTAAATCGGCTTGCGAAGATCAAGCGATTCGATGATCCCTCGTGGAGTCAGCGGGAAGACTTCACGCACCGCCGCGGCGATGCTGTCTTCGCTGACCTTGGCGGTGCCGAAGGTGTCCACATGAACGCTGGTGGGCTCTGCGACGCCGATGGCGTAGGAGAGCTGGATTTCGCATTCATCGGCCAAATCAGCAGCGACGATGTTTTTGGCAATGTACCGGGCCATGTAGGCAGCGGAACGATCAACCTTGGTTGGGTCTTTACCACTGAAGGCCCCGCCGCCGTGTCGGCCTCGTCCGCCGTAGGTATCGACGATGATTTTGCGTCCGGTGAGTCCGGCGTCGCCGTGTGGGCCACCAAGTTCAAAGCGTCCGGTGGGGTTGACATGGATGGTGATGCCTGGGTTCCACCATTCGCCGAGGACTGGCTTGATGATGTGGTCGATGACCTGGTTGCGGAGTTGATCTTGGCGATCGTTCCATGTTTTATCATGCTGTGTGGAGATGACAACGGTGTCAACGCGGACGGGCTTGCCGTCTTCATATTCGACCGTCACCTGGCTCTTGGCATCTGGGCGAAGCCCTGGAATCACATCGTCACGCCGAACCGACGCCTGACGGGCGACGAGCTTGTGGCTGAGCATGATGGGCAAGGGCATGAGTTCTTCGGTTTCTTTGCACGCAAAGCCGAACATCATGCCTTGGTCGCCGGCACCTTCTTTGTTGACACCCATCGCGATGTCTGGAGATTGCTGGTTGATCGAGACCAGAACAGCACAGGACTCGGCATCGAACCGCATGTCGCCATCGATGTATCCGATGTCGCGGATGACATCACGGGTGATGCCTGGGATATCAACATAGGCGGTGGTGGTGACCTCACCAGCGATGATGGCCATGCCTGTGGAGACCATTGTTTCGACGGCTACGCGTGAAAACGGGTCTTTTTCGAGCATGGCGTCGAGAATGGCGTCAGAAATTTGGTCAGCCACCTTATCTGGATGTCCCATGGATACGGATTCAGAGGTAAAGAAATGAGATTCGGACATGTGTTCTCCAGATACTGAGGTTTGCTGCACATTGTAGGTCGATCGAATCGGGAATACAGTCCGAAATGGAGTCGAATTCTCCTCCAAAGATCATGTTTGGGCATTGGTGTATGATCCGTGATGGATGGGCTTTCGATCTATGGAATCGGTGGGTGGATTCTGGCTCCGGCCGGGATCATTCTTGTTTTTCTGGGCGTATTTGCTCGGCGGATTGTGGTGCGGACGGCGCCTCATTGTGCTGGATGTCGATATCCGTTAAGTGATGTTCCAACAATTGATGGGAAAATCATCTGCCCGGAGTGCGGACGGACTCCAAAGAACCCGACCGAGGTGTACACGATGCACCGTCGAAAATGGATGGTGGCGTTGGGGATACTGATTTTTATTGGCGCATTGGTGTTGCCTGAAGTGCCTTCGATGCAGAGGCAAGGATGGACGGCTGCCCTTCCAATGTCGATGCAGATTCGGATGTGGTCGACGGAGGACAACCGGCTCCGAAGTCGGATACATGACTCCTATCTCAACGGCTCATTGAGCCCGTCGCAAACACGGGCGCTCCATTCAGAACTCAGTGAAGCGTTGATCAATCCTCAAACACCTCCCAATCTTCTCTCGGCACTGGTGCCATACTTTCGAGCGGGCACAAGGGGCAAGCCAATCTTCAATGAGAATGATCTCGAAGCCGCCCTGCTCGATAGTTCAAACCTTGCACGCAGGTCTATCCTAATTTTTTCCAGAAGAGAGGGCGTACCCCAAAGCCAAGGTCTCCGTCACGCCCGGCGCATCGTTGCGATGGATCCGGCAGACCCAATCACCCAATCCAATGGCATCGAGTGGCTCCTGTGGGCTCCCTCCGACGACCAGGAAGACCGAGACGCAATCTTGGCGCTCATCACCGATGAAAGCCGTTACACCGCTCGGAATACTCAGCAAGCATTCGACCAAGCCGACAACTACACGCTTGAGATTACTGCATCACTCCTTGATTCTGACCATGCTCCGACGCGTAGCCGGGCCCTTCGGTGCTTCGAGTATTACCTTCGGCGCAGCCGGAATGAACTCCCGCCTGAGATTGCTCTGAGCATCGCCAAACGCATTGATGATCCAGATCCGTCTGTCCGCCAGATTGCGATTGATCTGGTCGACGATCTCCCAGAATCAACCGTCCCCTTCTTCGATCAACGGCTCAGGACAATCACAGACCCGAAAATGCTCGAGTCACTCATTCACAAGATCATCCGTATGGACCCCGATCCGGCAGGACTCACACCCGCACTGGCGGAAATCTCAAGGAACAAACTGCTCCCACTCCCTGCCAGACTCGATGCAGCCGATGCCTACTATCGCATCCGTATCCGGGCTCGGGTTGATGGCCAGCCCGAAAATATGTGGCCTGCGTATACCGCCCTCATCGGTGCCCTTGTCGATGAGGATTACGAATCGAACTTCTTGATTGGACAGAACCTCCAGATCCATTGCAACAACTGGACCGCCACCGCACTCTCCAGACGCTTGATTTCCGAAGGAGTTGAACCGGAGCAACTTAGTGACTGGTTTGATGCTCACCCTGCTGTTGATGCATTAATAAGCATCTGGACCCCACTCACCATCGATCCAGAACTCGCCGACGACCCAGTCGAACGCTATCGCCACATACTCCTTAGCGCAAGCAAGAAGCACCAGAGATCAACTGACATCGTTGTTAAGGCAGCGAAGAACGCATTGGGTGTTCATTTTCCTCTTGGGACGATTCCCGAACCTGATCCATAATCTTGTGGCGTCAGCACCGGCACGCCGCTATCCTCTCTAGCGATGCCCAAATCAACTAAAAAATCGTCTGGATTGACCTATGCCGGCTCTGGGGTGGATATTGCTGCTGGAGACAAGTTTGTGGGCTCGATCGGCTCGCTGCTTCGCCGGACCCATGGCCAACGGGTGATTGATAATCCTGGGGGGTTTGCGGGGCTGCTTCGGCTGGATTACAACGAGCAGTTGTTCAAGCACAACTACACCGACCCGGTTCTGGTGGCGTGTGCCGATGGGGTCGGAACCAAGGTGCATCTGGCGATCGAGATGGGCAAGCACGATACGGTGGGGATTGATCTGGTGGCGATGAATGTCAACGATTTGATTGTTCAGGGGGCTGAGCCGTTGTTGTTTCTGGATTACATTGCGGTTCACAAGGTGGAGCAGGATATTCTGCATGATCTTGTGCGGGGGATTTCTGATGGGTGCCAGATGGCCGGCTGTGCCCTTATTGGTGGCGAAACCGCCGAGATGAATGATCTGTATAAGCCCGGCGATTATGACCTGGCCGGGTTTAGTGTCGGGGTTGTGGAACTCAAGCGGGCGACGGATCCGATGCGGGTGGAGCCGGGGGATGTGGTGCTTGGGCTCGAAAGTTCAGGCGTGCATTCCAATGGGTATTCGCTGGTTCGCAAGGTTCTCAAGCACGCCAAACTCAAACTCGACAAGGTGTACCCGGAGCTTGATGAAGAACGAACCCTCGGCGAAGTGTTGCTGACACCAACGCGGATTTATGCTGATCCGATTGTCAAACTGCTCCGGGCGTACAAAGTCAAGAAGGTCGTCTCAGGAATGGCCCACATCACTGGAGGCGGGCTTGAGGGGAACCTGAATCGAGCATTGCATGACAAGGTCAATGCGTCGATCAAATGGGGGTCTTGGCCAATTCCACCAGTGTTTGAGTTCCTCCAAGAACATGGGGGGATTGATGATGCGGAGATGCGCAAGGTGTTCAACATGGGGATTGGCTATTGCTTGATTGTTCGGCCTACCTTTGCCAAGGCGGTCGCCAAGCGGCTTGAAAAATCTGGTGAAAGCGTCCATGTCCTTGGCAAAATCACCAAAGGCAAGGGTGTGGTGCGGATCAAATAAACACCATTGCTCCACACCGTTTAACACATCCATTCACAGATCATCTACACGATTCGCTGGTCGATTCAGCATCCTGCTGGCTTGTCGGGTGTTTTTATGCCGATTTTCTGCGGTCGTAGCCCGCCCAGCTTTTGCACAGCGCGATGAGTTCGGCACGGTTGATCGGTTTGGTAGAGTAATCATCACAGCCCGCATCAAGACAGCGTTCACGATCCCCGCTCATGGCGTGGGCGGTCAGTGCAAGAATGGGGATTTTCTCGCCTTGCTCCCGAAGGAGTGTTGTTGCGGTGTATCCATCCATTTCGGGCATCTGCATGTCCATCAGGATCAGATCAAAGGCCTCTTCGGTCTGTTTGCACGCCTTGAATGTGTCAATCGCAATTTTCCCATTTTCTGCGATCGTGACGAGAGCCCCGGCCTTCTTGAGGACATGAGAAATCAGTTTCTGATTATCCAGTCCATCCTCAGCAAGCAAAATTCGGATTCCATTGAGTGGTTTGGTGTTTGAAGGTTCCATCGTGACCCGCGTTGTGTCGATGGTGACGCTGGATTCAGATTCGATATGAATCGGCCCGTCGAATCGAGTCATATTCGTATCCGGCTTGAGGCATGGATCGAGACGAATGGTAAAAATTGATCCTTGATCAGGAGTGGATTCAACGGTGACATCGCCACCTTGCAGGAGCGCCAATGAGCGAGAGATGCAAAGCCCAAGCCCGGTTCCGCCGTGCTTTCGGGTCATGGTTGAATCGGCTTGCTGGAATGCTTGGAAGAGGTTGGCGAGTTGATCTTGGTTCATGCCGATGCCCGTGTCATGAATTTCGATCCAGAGAGGAGATGTATTTTTGCCGCCCAGTTCGTCGCAACCGACGATGATATCAACTGATCCTTGCTCTGTAAATTTAATAGCATTTCCAATGAGATTCGTGAGGATTTGCCGTGTTCTGAGCGGGTCGATCATTGCGTGGACGGGGATGTCGGTCGCATAGCGGAGATTGAGTTCAAGACCCTTAGCGTGTGCACGAACCCGCATGAGGGACATGACTTCTTCGATGAGCCCAGCGATGCTGGTTTC
>JALSHW010000028.1 GCA_026982035.1 Phycisphaerales bacterium
GGCGTTCTTGGTTGCCTATGGAAACCAAGATCCAGAGGCCGACATCAATGGCGACCTGTTTTACAACTTCTTGGATGTCAGTGAGTTCCTGACGGCTTATGGAGCCGGTTGCCCGTAATACACGAGCGGCATTTAGCTCCGCAACAGGAGTCAAGAGGACGAAGTGGGCCTGGAGGGACTTGAACCCTCATGGGTTTTACCCCGGCGGATTTTAAGTCCGCTGCGTCTGCCAATTCCGCCACAGGCCCGGGGGGTCAGTATGGTAGCCAATATCGAGCCATCTTGACGGATGCTTTGGTATTGAGTCGAACCTTGGATTGGTACAAATCGTACAAAAACAGACAAGGGTCTGGGCATCATCGTGCTCGCTTGGCTATCCTGTTCTTTACCGCCCGGGAATACAGAAAAACTGCAAGACGAGGACGATCGACCATGAACCGTGATCCCCAGTCAGAAGCAATCGCTGCATCAAACCACTGGCAACAGGCGAGTTTGGATTCAGAAAAAACGACCCCAAGGATTGATGAAATCTTTGGGATCGATGTCTTTGACATGCGAAAAATGCGTCAACGGCTGCCCAAAAGCGTCTGCGACGCCGTCGAGCAGATTACCAATGGCGGAGACAAGCTCTCGCCATCGGACGCCGATGTCATCGCCGATGCCATGAAGGAATGGGCCATCGAACGAGGTGTCACCCACTACACCCACTGGTTCCAGCCCCTGACCGGACTGACCGCCGAGAAGCACGACAGTTTGACGGCCCCCGATGGAGAGGGCGGAGTCGCCTATCGACTCAGCGGAAAATCCCTCATCCAAGGGGAACCAGACGCATCCAGTTTTCCCTCCGGCGGACTTCGGGCAACCTTTGAAGCCCGCGGATACACCGCCTGGGACCCCACCTCCCCGGCGTTTATTCGACGCGGTGCCAACTACGCCACCCTCTGTATTCCCACGGCCTTTGTGTCGTGGAACGGCGAAGCACTCGATAAAAAAACCCCCTTGCTCCGCTCGATTGATGCCATCAGCACACAAGCCATGCGGATTCTCAAGTTCTTTGGAACAGACCAAGGCGTCCGCACGATCGGCTCAACCCTTGGGGCCGAGCAAGAGTATTTTTTGATCGATCGCAATCTGTACTACGCCCGTCCAGATTTGGTCAGTTGCGACCGGACGCTCTTTGGCTCGATGCCCGCCAAGCACCAGCAACTCGATGACCATTACTTTGGATCAATTCCCACGCGAGTCCTGTCATTCATGGCCGAAGTTGAACGAGAACTTTCTCGTTTGGGAATTCCGGTTCAGACTCGGCACAATGAAGTCGCGCCCGGGCAGTACGAGATCGCGCCAATTTTTGAAACCACCAACATCGCCTGCGATCATCAGGCGATGTTGATGCAGGCACTCAAGAATGTCGCAGGCCGATTCGGATTCGTCGCGATCATGCACGAAAAACCGTTCGCTGGAGTCAATGGATCGGGCAAGCACAACAACTGGTCGCTGTCCACAGACACCGGCGTCAACCTGCTCGATCCACAAGATGACACCCACAACAACCTTCAGTTCATGACCTACCTCTGTGGCGTCATCCGGGCGGTCCATCTTCATGCTGATTTGCTCCGAGCCACGATTGCCAGTGCATCCAACGACCATCGTCTGGGAGCCAACGAGGCACCGCCTGCGATTATCTCAGTCTTTCTTGGAGACATGCTCACCGATTTGATCGATCAGATCGAACACGGCACCACCAACCGAACTCTCCAAGGCGGCGAGCTCGATCTGGGTGCTCGAACCCTACCGGCACTCAGGCGGGATTCTGGAGACCGAAACCGAACCTCGCCTTTTGCCTTTATTGGAAATCGGTTTGAATTCCGGGCGGTGGGATCGACGGCATCGGTCGCCTGGCCCAACACCGTGATCAATGCGATCGTGGCTGAGAGCTTTGATTATCTGGCAACCGAACTGGAGAGCACGGTTTCAGAAGGGGATTCGAAGGAGCTCAAAGATTCAGCGGTTCGCAAGGTGCTGCAGAAGGTCATCAAGGATCACCGGGCCATTGTGTTCAATGGGGATAATTATTCAGACGATTGGCAAGTCGAAGCCAAATCACGGGGACTCCCAAATCTTCGCACCACGCCTGATGCTCTTCCAGTGTTCAAAGAATCCAAAGTCCAGGCGATGTTCGAGAAATACAAGATTCTCACCAAGTCAGAACTGGAGAGTCGATCAGAAATTTTTGTCGAAAAATATGTCACCCAGATCGGCATCGAAACCCGGCAAATGCTGTCGATCGCCAAAACCATGATCCTTCCAGCAGCGACTGAGCATCAACGCCGATTGGCCCAGACCATCAACTCGACCGTCTCGGCCGGTGTTGATGCAGAGAATCTACGAAATTCTCTGGGGATTTTGGCTCAGGGCGTGTGTGATTTACAAACCCGGATTGCCGAACTTGAAAACAGTGCGTGCTTTGAAACGCATGAGCCCTTTGAAGCGAGTATTCATATTCGGGATCATGTTCTTGGTGCGATGGAGTCGCTGCGGGAGTCGGTGGATCGACTCGAGAGCATCGTTGACCACGCGCTTTGGCCATTGCCTGGATACAGCCAATTGTTGACCATCCGATAATACATATTTCGTGCGTTCCTCAATGTAAATTTGAGACAGCAAGTTCCTGTGGGTGACGCTGTTTTTGCGCGTATTGCGAAGTGTGATACCCACATGTGGTGGAGTGAAAGTGAATCATCTCTTGTTTCTTAGGTCTTTTTTGTTCATGGACGAAGTGTACCGACCTGTTGGCCGATAGCGACCCTGTACCGCGTGTAGGTACGCTGCGAATCACCTATACCCCAGATTGGGAGCATCGAGTATGGAAAACGAACAAAGCAAATCGAAGTTTGCCTTTGGATTGACAACCAAGATCATGGCCGCCTCTGTTGGCATTTTGATCGCGGTCGTCGCCGTCAACTATGTGGTCTTTTTGGATGGGTATCGAACCGATGCCCAAGCAGCGTTGATGGCTCGTGCATCGGCATTTACTGCAGTTGCTGACGAAGCTAAAAATGATGCTTCAGAGAAATTTCTCAATGATGAAATCAATGTTGACAAACTACTTACTGAAGCATTAGAGCAGGTCGATAATGGGACGCATTATTCAGAAACTCGCTATTACGCATCAGTCCCTGTGGTTGTGGGTTGGAATACTGGCCTCAAAGCAGCAGAAAAAGAAGGAATGGAGTTTACCGTTGTTTCCCTTGAAGCACGGAACCCAGACAACGCCGCTCCAGTCGGAAGCTTTCGTGACCAAATGATCCGCGATCTGACCGAGCAATACGATACCTCAGGCGAAAAGACACTCGAACGAATCAATGAAGAAACCAACACCATGCACTTCATGCGTGCCATCACGCTTGACCAATCTTGCATGACATGCCATGGCGATCCAGCCAAATATGATGAGCGAGATGCCGATGGAAACTTTGATGGCAAAGATGCCCTGGGTTTCCGGTATGAGAACTGGCCTGTCGGATATATGCACGGCGCCTATGAAGTGCAAATGCCGTTGGATATGGTTGACGCACAAGTCGCCGGGTTCTTTCAGAAGGGCATGATGTTTACCGTGCCTCTGATCTTGGTTGCTGGTGGCGGACTCATCTTCCTACTTCGTGTGCTTCTTGCCAAGCCACTCAATGCGACCATCAACATGATCAAAGATGTCGCCACTGGCGATGGCGATTTGACCAAACGCTTGAATCTCAACCGCAACGATGAAATCGGTAAACTTGGGCATTGGTTCGATATGTTCCTTTCAAACCTGCACTCGATCATTTCTCAACTCAGCGAAACTTCCCAAGCGGTCGCGGCGGCATCAACAGAAATTGCCGCTTCAGCCGAGGAAATGGCAACAGGACTTCAAACCCAAGAGCAGCAAACCCAGCAAGTGGCTGCAGCGGTTGAAGAACTCTCCCAATCGGTCAACGAGGTCGCAGCCAAATCCGCTGATGCCACCACGGCCTCTGAAGAAAGCCAACACCAAGCCGAACAAGGCGGCAGCATCGTGGGCTCAACAGTCATCGAAATGGAAGGCATCGCCAAAGAAGTCCAAGGCAGTGCCGAAACGATCAATACTCTTGGTCAGAAGAGTGAAACAATCGGTGAAATCATCGCAGTGATCAATGATATTGCTGATCAGACCAACCTGCTTGCTCTCAACGCAGCCATCGAAGCGGCCCGTGCTGGTGAACATGGTCGAGGATTCGCAGTGGTGGCCGACGAAGTACGCAAACTCGCAGAGCGTACAACCGAAGCAACCAAGGAAGTTTCCCAATCAATCCTCGGGATTCAAACCGAAACGCACTCGGCAGTCCAACTTATCGAAGCGGGCTCAGCACGGGTTGGCAAAGGTGTTGATCTGGCAACACAGGCCGGGACTGCACTGGAAAGCATTGTCGAAGGGTCACAGAGTGTTCAGGGCATGGTTCAAGACATCGCCGCCGCTGCCAATGAGCAATCAGCAGCAACTGGCGAGATTGCTCGTGCCGTCGAGGGGATCAACTCGGTGACACGACAATCCTCTGAGGGTGCATCCCAGGCGGCCCAGGCCGCTGGCGATTTGGCCCACCAAGCCGAGCAACTCCAAAGTTTGGTAGGCCAGTTCAAACTCGATTAAACTTGCCTATTGAGACAAGGTGCTAAGCAGCATGTGGCCCTCCATCATCACTGATGGAGGGCTGTGTTTTATTGGGTTGATGTTGAATCTGTATCAAGTATTGGTGGAGATGCGGAGCCCAAAATTTGGCGTATTTTGTCAAAAACGGGGTTTGAGAAGCACGCGCGGAAGGATTCGAACCCTCAACCTCCTGATCCGTAGTCAGGTGCTCTATCCAGTTGAGCTACGCACGCAATCAACCCAAAAAACTCTGGGTGAGGGGTACGGTAAGCCCATATTCGGGGTTTGGCAAGTTGAATTTGGGTTCTGGCTTGATTTCTTTTGCCAACGGGTGAACAATATCGACCCGGCGTGGAGTTCCACGCTGGTTGATTTATAAAGGCAACTATTGCCAGAGGATGCAGACTGTATGGCCCACTCGAACTCCGCAAAGAAGAGAATCCGTCAAAACATCAAACGCCGTGCGCTCAACCGCTGGCGTCTGCGCACGATGCGTGTTGCGATCAAGGATTTTGAGACCAGCATTTCCTCCGGCGGCGACGCCGTCGCGGCGTACCGCAAAGCGGCATCCATCGTGGACAAAACCGCTCAGAAGGGTGTGATCCATCGCAACCAGGCGGCCCGTCGCAAGAGCCGTATGAATGCACGCCTCAAAGCCCACTCGGCCTGAGTACAGATTGGGTGCAGACTGGATGCAGACTGGGTGGAGATTGCGAAGAACTATTCAAGCATGCCCGACCATTTTGGTCGGGTTTTTCTGTACTATTGAAATTCGTCCATCCATTGAACTGACCATCCCACTGTCTCCTGTAAGCCGACATGTCCGCATCTAAGAACAACACATCCAAGATGCTCCCGAACCAACCGGGTGTTGCTCAGAGGCCTTTGCTCGGTCGCAACAGCTACTTCAGTCTCTCAATGAGACCTTTGCACATGCTGGTGTTTTTGTTGCCCATCGTGGTGTTGTATGAGTTGGGTACGCTGGGTGTCTTTGGGCCCGTTCGTGATTCGCTCGAAGCCCATCAGATGCTTGTTCGCTTCTTTGATTTGTTTGGTGTGGTGGGGTTGCATCTGCCTGCGATTGCTTTGGTGACGATGTTGTTGATTCAGCATGCACTGAGCCGTGATCCTTTTCGCTTGTCCATTGGGGTGTGGGTGAAGATGGTTGCTGAGTCTGCTTTTTTGACTGGGCCTTTGATTGTGCTGGTGATGGTGCTCAAGCCCATTGGTGCTGGGGAGATGGTGTTGATTGAGGGAGT
>JALSHW010000029.1 GCA_026982035.1 Phycisphaerales bacterium
GGGGGTTTGGGGGGATTGGGGGGTTTGGGTGTTCCGAAGCGAGAATCGAACATTGGCCGATGGATTCCCGGTTTGATCTTGCAATGCCGACCGCAGGTGTTCGCCAATTTGTTTTTCGATCATGTCCAGCGTGAACCGATTCCCCGCCGTCACGATCAGCCCATCGCTGTCTGAAACCATTTCCACCCCATCACCCAGATATCGCCGAACTTTGTTGGCTCCAAGCTGGGCTTCGAGTCCGGTCCGAATCTGATCACAAAGCACGGCACCCGTTGCTCTTGGAGCCGAGTAGTTGCTGAACTTGAGGGATGTCGGAGCGGAAACCTCATGCCGGCGTGATTCAGCTCTGCGATTGGCATCAATAATCGACACGAATAGGCCCTTGCTCATCGAAGACCGCCCAGCATCAGCAAGCGCAGTCCCACCGCGCCCGGCTTCTGTTGCCAGCGTTCAAGCTCAAAAATGTGACTGAATCCTTCACGCATGGACACAACGATCGCCATCACGAGAGTGTGTGCATTCCCTCGTCCTATTTTCCGATCGGAGAGTTTCTTCACCAATCGGAGAGCTTTGAGATAAAGCCGGGTGCCGCGTGCTTCTCCCGAATGATCCACAACGGGTCATCCGTCGTTCCCTGATCTCCATTCTTCCAACCGTGTGTCTGCTTTGAGTCATCAATTTTGAGTCGTCAATTTTGAGTCATCAATTCGCAGTCAACACAGCCCCAAGAACTGGCTCGATCGGGTTGTCTCACGCAGCAGATAGAGTCCTGTCTGCCCGCTGGTCATTCCATAACCTGCAAAGAGATACTAGTGCGCAACCGACAATGATGCAACACCCAACTTGATGATCCAAATGCACACAACACCGATCCATTACCACTGACAAACACTTACGATCAAAAATATTTTTTCATCCACACCCGGGCGATGTTATACACATTCACAGTGGGCAAACATACCCAACACGCGCATCAAACCGCTTGAATCCAAGTCTCAAATACACTTTGGACGCGGGTATATTCCGACGATCCACCGCACAAGTCACCTCACGAACAGCGTCATTGATCCGCAATGATTCCAACGCATGGGTCAACAGCCGCACCCCAAGGCCTTGTCCTTGCACCGCTGGGCTCAATCCCAGATACACCAACTCAACCGACTCATTGGCAGGACAATGCGACAACAAACAACACCCCACTGGGTCGTTCCCCCGAAACATCAACCACCACCTCGACGCATCAAACACCCCCGTCGACTCATGGCTGGCAATCACATCGACCATCGAACGCATTCCACACAACTCAGGGCAGTCCAGCGTCCCCTCATACGACGCCTCAAGTACCATCGCCAGCAATGAACCATCATCGGTGGGCAACCGCATCGACAAATCCGCAATCGGACGAACCGTAATCCCCTCAGGCCACGACTGGTCGCTCACAGGCCACCGCTCAATGAGCCCATAATCGAGCCGAAGGTAGTCCAGCGTCCCCACGCAAATCATCCCCGCCCGCTGACACACCCGATGCGTCCACGCCTGCTTGGGTTCAAACAACATCTGAGCAATCCGCACCCGATCCGGTGCCACTGTGGGCAGCCCCTGAATCGCCGCCAGTACACTCGCCCCAATTTCGTCAATTTGGGTCGCTTCATCACCCAATTCGGGGGCTTTCTTGCCGTTGAGAACCGGATTGGAGACAAAGCACATTCCCGTCCCCCCCGCCCCAGGCACCACCATGCACACCTGTCGAACCGCTGGCTGATCCCTGGTCGAATCCCCCAAAACGCCCCAGATCAGGTCCAAATCAATCCCATGGGCCGAAGCGTTGCGGGCCAATCGCTGAGCCCCGGCTTGTGGATTCCCCTCCGTAATCAACCGTTCCAACGCCGATTGAATGATCCCACGCCCAATCCGTACGCCTTGGGGGCTGTTCGAACCGCCCCCATTGGCGATGGCTGGGTCTTGGGAAACGGGATGGTTCGGGTGGAGACTCATCGGGGCATGTGTCGATTCAAGCATGTCGGTTCAAAATCGTGGCTTCTCGTACACCATACTGCATCCATCGGTCAAATCCTGCGGATCGGGATATTCAGCGCTCGACACCGTTTGACGCCATGTCTTGAGACACTAGACTACCATGCACCACCACCTGTTGCTCATTGCGGGTCGGTGTATTGCCCGTACCTCACTTTGCCGAGATCATTATGCCAGCACTTCTGCACAAAACCGCCCACAGAACACCCAAAAGAACACTCAGCACCCTGATCCTTGGCCTCGTCGCCATCTTCGGTGCGACGCTCGGAACCACTGCATTGGCAGCCCCAGAGCCCTCCCCAGTCGCCATCACCTGGGAGTTCACCTTCGACCGAGGCCCACTCCGCCTGGCATGGGTTGAGACCGACCAAGGCACCAAACCCTTCTTCTTCCTCACCTACCGCGTCACCAACTACTCAGGCACCGACCTCCTCTTTGCCCCCGATGTCTCCCTGATGACCGACAACATCACCGTCCTCAAGGCCGGTCGAGATGTACCCACCGCCGTCACCCACGAGATCATGCGCCGGCTCGACAACCCATTGGTCGAATCCCAGATCGATATCGTCTCGACGGTCCTGGAAGGCCCAGAACACGCCCGCGATGGCGTACTCATCTGGCCAGCCAATCAACTCAATGTCGATGAAGTCAAACTCTTCTTTGCAGGCCTCAGCGGCGAATTCGAGTCCTATGTCGTCGGACGAGAGACCGATAACCCCACCCGCTACACCCTTCGCAAGACCCTCATGCTCCGCTACGCCACCCCAGGCGACTTTGAAGGCCAAGGCGCCCGCCCCTTCGAACTCATCGAAAAACGCTGGGTCATGCGCTAACCCCCCAACCCCCCCAAAGTAAAGATCACGGAATTGGTGTGGGACTTGGCCGGGTGCCCCGATGGTGGGCTTTGCCACCTTCGGGCCTTGGATAACCAGCGATCTTTCTATCGCAAGCCCTCCCCAGCACGGCAATTGCACTGGACAGATTCAACTTCCCCGCCTACGCTTGCCCCCGCGACCCATCCGGTCGCCAGACGATAAAAACACCCCGATCCCGGCTCTCTATTGGAGCCACCAGCGGATCAGATCGACGGAGACCACTGATATGGCACATAAAAAGGGACAGGGCTCAACCAAAAACGGCCGCGACTCCAACCCGCAGTACCGCGGAGTCAAACTCTACGGCGGCGAATCAGCCAAACCAGGCGCCATCATCATCCGTCAATGCGGCACCAAGTTCAAGCCAGGATTCAATGTCCGCATCGGTAAGGACGATACCCTCTACAGCGTCGCCACCGGCAAGGTCGTCTTCCAAAAGAATGGCCGAGTCCATGTTGATCCCTACGAAGCCGACATCGCCCGCCCCCAATGGCTCCGCGACTACCGCACCGCCCACGCAAGCTAACGCTTCGGGGCATACAAACGAATGAATCAAAAACGAGCCGCGACCGTAAGGGAGCGGTTTTTTTATATCAGCACATGTAAATTTAGAAACAGACTCAAACAGTTCCGGTGATGTTCATCGCCTGCTCCATCTGCTTCCATCGTTGCTCAAGGGTCCCCGTGTATCCAAGCGCGATCCGCACCAATCCCGGCTTGATCCCCGCTTTCTCCAAATCTTCATCGGACAATTCGCTCGAAGTCGAACTCGCCGAGCATGAGAGCAGCGTATCAAAGTACCCCAAACTTACCGCCATGAATCCAAAGTTGCAATCGTTTTGCAGCGTATCAATAAAACGATTTCCTTTCTCAGCAGTCCCAAGATCAATACAGAAAATCCCGCCCGCACCATAGGGTTCATTGCTCACCCTTTTGAATAAAGCATAATCCGGGTGTGATTTGAGTCCTGGATAGGTGACATCGAGCCCCATGGCTTCAAGTTTTTCTGCAAAGTACAACGCTCGTCGAGAATGTTCGATCATCCGAAGTCCCAGGTGGGGCAGCCGCATGCTGATATTCGACGCCACCCGCGGATCCATCGTTGGTCCAAGAAGCATCAAGGATCCCAAATGCAAATCCATCAAACTTCCCACAAACTCCCCGTCGCCACAGATCGCCCCGGCGATCGAATCCGACGCCCCATTGATGTACTTGGTCAATGAATGCACCACCACATCAGCACCCAAGGCAAGCGGCGAAACCATCAATGGGCAAAAAGTATTGTCGACGATCAATCGTGCCCCATGCTTATGCGCGATCTTGGCAAGGGCTGGAATATCGGCCACTCGGAGCGTTGGGTTGGACATCGTTTCGACATACAGCACTTTGGTCTTGTCAATAAACGCCTTATCCACGGCTTCCAGATCAGACATGTCCACAAAGCTCGTGTTGATGCCCATCTTTGCAGGGAAGAAATCATTGAAAAGCGCAAAGGTTCCCCCATAGATCGTGTCGCTTGAAACAATGTGATCCCCGGTATTACACATCTGCAACACCGCCGCCGAGATCGCTCCAAGTCCGCTGGCGGTGCAATACGCCGATTCTGATCCTTCCACGGCTGCCAGTTGTTTACCCAACGCATAGACCGTCGGGTTGTAATGTCGCCCATATAAATAACATCCCCCTTGATCGGGCCCATGCTCCCCCTGAAAAACCTCAGGCATCGTGTCAGCGTTGAGCACCGTAAAGGTGGTGCTGGTTTCGATGGACATATTGACTCCGCCATGCTCCCCAAATTCATGCCGAGCATTGGCGAGTGCTTCGATCGGGTCGATTCTTGATTCAGACATTGGCCCAGAGCCCCTTTTGCAGAAAACAGAACAGTACAGAGCCACTATTCTATCGCCATCAACAACCAAGATTTACTCAACGCTGAGTTCTTGTTGAAGACACCAAAAGGCCGGCTCTATGACCGAGTTTCAACGATCGCCGCCGCCCGCACAATCACCTCTTCAAACCCCTCAAATCCCAACTGCGTCGCCCCATCGGACCACGCCTCTTTGGGCTCAGGATGACACTCCACAAACAACGCATGCACCCCAATGGCCACCGCCGCCTTGGCCAACTGCAACGCCCGATCAGGCCTCCCCCCCGTCTGCTCACCACTCCCCGGCAACTGCGTCGAGTGCGTCACATCAAAGCAAACAGGCGGCGATCCGAGTGTGCTGAACTTGCTGCAATCCAGCTCCATCATGTCCGCAATCCCAATAAAGTCATTGACCAGCCGGTGATACCCAAAGAAAGTCCCGCGCTCTGTGAGCATCAAGTTCTCACACCCGGCCTCGGTCGCCTTCCGTACCGGCCCACCCATCTCCCCAGGCGATAAAAACTGCCCCTTCTTGATATTCAAGCCCCGCCCATGCGATTGACACGCCTGAGCCGCCGCCACCACCAAATCCGTCTGCCGGCACAGAAACGCCGGAATCTGAATCAAATCCACCACCGAAGCAATTTGCTCGGCCTGCTCAGGGCAATGAATATCCGTCGTCGTCGGCACACCAAGTTCTTGCTTGATGACAGAAAAATATTCCAGCCCCCGCTCAATCCCAATCCCCCGCTTCGAGTTCATCGACGATCGATTCGCCTTATCAAAACTCGCTTTGAAGATATAAGGCAACCCCGCCGCCGCACACACCGCCTTGCAGTGCCGACCCACCTCAAGCCCCAGTTCCAGCGATTCAAGCGTACAAGGCCCAGCAATCACCGCCAACGGCCGCCCCTCCCCGATTGTCACAGAGCCAACAGTACAAACGCGAGATGATGAGGTGTTCGTCATAGTCCAACGGTAGGACGATTTCTCCGCCAAAACAGTGCTAGACTACCGCCCTG
>JALSHW010000030.1 GCA_026982035.1 Phycisphaerales bacterium
TGCGTTCAAAGACAAAGACTCAATCGCCAAGCTTCTGAGCGACCTGCTCGCTGCCGGCCACATCACCGAAGACGCCTGGAAAGACATGCAATCAGAAATCAAAGAGCAAGTCATGGCCTCGATGAAGTTCGCTGAAGAATCCCCGATTCCAGACGCCAGCGAGTTGTACACCGATGTGTATGCCAATCCAGAAAAGAACCTGTCCCCCACCGCGACTTACACCCATGGCACCAAGAACCCGTTGATGTGAGGCAATCACCATGACCTCTGCTTACCGATTCATCGTTGGGACTCTCCTCCTCTTGCTCTTGCTCGGCTTCGGGCTCGGTGGATGCTCAACTGGACAATCTGCCATGAACAACGCTGCACATTCTATCGAACTCATTTACTTTGATGGTTGTCCTACGACGCCGCCGTTTCGGGAGTCGCTTGAATCGGCGCTCGGCCAAACCGACGGCTACGAAGCACTGACACCAATCGATGTGACCACGCTTGCTGAAGATGACATCCGCCGAGGGTATGGGTCGCCGACGATATTGGTTGATGGGCGCGACTTGTTTGGAGCGGGTGTCCCGGATTCGCCCATGATGAGTTGCCGAATCTATGTAGGCGGCACTCCAGATTCACAGGCCATTGCCGCCAAACTCAACGAGTTGACCAGATGACCACGCCCAAGATCGACATCCCGATGGACAAGCTCGCCCTGCTCTGCAAGCGGTGGAAGATCATCGAGCTCTCCCTCTTCGGATCAGTCCTCCGTGACGACTTCGATGCCGAGTCGGATGTCGATGTGATGATCGTGCTGGCCGATGATGCAGAGCTCGACCATTTCAATGACTGGATTAAGATCAAAGACGAGATGAGTGAGTTGCTCGATCACCGCGAGGTTGATCTTGTTGAACGCAAGCGAATCGTCAATCCGTTTATGAGACACTCGATCCTGACGACAAGCGAGGCGATCTATGCCGCCTGATCCCTCATCCCAGCACCACCCGAAGATTGAATACAATACAACCGAGAATACACCATGACCCCCACCACGCCGCCCACCACCACACTCCCCACCATTGACATGATCGAAACCGACATCCATCCCGCCATCGAGAGCCATCTCGATATGCCTGCGATGTTGCCCAATGACCAACTGCCATCCTTCGATGGCGACCGGATCATCCAGTACCGCGAGGCGCTCCGCGAAGCGATGAGCGAAGAGATGCGGAACGACAAACGGGTCTTCCTGCTCGGCGAAGAAGTCGCCCAGTACAACGGGGCGTACAAAATCTCCCAAGGGATGCTCGATGAGTTTGGTGCCAAGCGGATCATTGATACGCCGATCTCCGAAAACGGGTTTGCAGGCATGGCCATCGCCGCGGCGATGAGTGGCCTGCGTCCAATCGTTGAGTTCATGTCGTGGTCGTTTAGCTTCGTAGCCGCCGATCCGATCTTGAACAACGCACCAAAAATGCTCTACATGTCGGGCGGCCAGTTCGGATGCCCGATCGTCTTCCGAGGAAACGACGGTGCCGGAGGCCAACTCGCCTCCACACACTCCTGGTGTGTCGAAGCGTTGTACGCCAATGTGCCTGGTTTGAAGATGGCGATCCCGTCGAATCCGTACGACGCCAAGGGCTTGCTCAAGACCGCCATCCGTGACCCCGACCCAGTATTCTTCCTCGAATCCGAACGCATGCTCGGCGACAAGGCCCATGTGCCCGAAGAAGAATACTACATTCCATTCGGTCAGGCCCGGCTTGCCCGCGAGGGCGATGCGGTGACACTGGTGAGCTTTGGTCGTCCGGTGCATTTTTGTATGGAGGCCGCCGAACGGTTGGCAGCCGAAGGCATCGAGGTTGATGTGCTTGACATGCGGACGATTCGGCCTTTGGATATTGATTCAATTATCGAGCGGGTGAAGATTACCAATAAGGTGTTGGTTGTGGATCAGTCTTGGCCATTCGCTTCGATTGCCAGTGAAGTGATTACGCAGATTTGCGAGCGGTGCTTTGACTGGCTCGATTCACCGCCGGCGCGGTTGAATACTGCCGATGTTCCGACGCCGTATGCCAAGGGCTTGGAGTATGATTACCTGCCGAATCCGGATCGGATTTACGACACAGTCAAGAACATGGTCAAGTAAGGACTAGTAGCATGATTGGCAAAATTGACAGATTGAATCTTCGTGAAGTGTGGGCAAATGAAGCACGTGATTTTACCACATGGCTAGAGAACAATATCGATGTCATTTCTGATGCCACTGGCTACGGCCTTACATCTGTCGAGCGAGAGCAGCCCGCCGGGTCTTTCAGTGTTGATCTTATTGCGAAACTCGCCGACGGCGGAACGGTTATCATCGAAAACCAACTCGAACGCAGTGACCATGACCATTTAGGCAAGCTCATCACATACCTCACTGCATACGAAGCATCGGCAGCGATCTGGATTGTCCGGGAAGCACGACCTGAACACATTTCTGCAATCAGTTGGCTCAACAAAACAACGGATGTCAACTTCTTTCTTCTTCAAGCAGAAGCCGTTCGAATTGGTTCTTCGCAGCCTGCCCTCTTGCTTACGCGGATCGTTGGCCCAAGTGCTGAAATTAAATCTATCGGAGTTGAAAAGAAAAATCTCTCTACGAGCCAAGAACTCTGCCTCAGCTTCTGGACATCTCTACTAAACCTTGCAAAAGAGAAAACATCTCTTCATTCCTCTATCTCCCCAGGAAAAGTGCAATGGGTTGGCACAAGTGCCGGTTTGCCGGGCATGAGTTTCAACTATGTAATTGGCGCGAACTGGTGGCGTGTCGAGTTGTACATTGATCGCGGAGACAAAACTGAAAACGAATGGTTCTTTGACCGTGTCATGGAGCACCAAAATAAAATTGAGAGCAAACTAGATAGAACACTAGAATGGCAGAGGTTAGAAGCAAGAGCTTGCCGGATTGCATATCAAGGTGATAGCGAAGGCGGCTACAAATCAGACCAAAGTAGTTGGCCTGACATTCAAAACCGCATGATAAATGATATGATCGCATTTTCGAACGCTATTTCCGACCCCCTCAAGACAATACCGAAAACTTACCCGGACTAAAGTATTCTGACGATCTGTTTTTTGGAGAATATCAATGGCTATTAACATCACCATGCCCCGCCTGTCTGACACCATGGAACAAGGCACCGTCGTCAAATGGCATGTCAATGCCGGCGACAGCGTTTCGACCGGGGATGTCATCGCTGACATTGAAACCGACAAAGCCACCATGGAACTTGAATCGTTTGACGATGGCGTGGTCGCGTCGCTGGCGATCGCTGAAGGACAGAAGATCAATGTGGGCGAGACCATTATTATTCTGGCCGAGGATGGGGAATCGGTTGAGGATGCCGTGAAGTCTGTTGGGGTTTCAGGATCAGCCGCCGCTTCGGCGGGTGGATCCGATACGCCCGCCCCCCAAACACCATCGGCGACCGCTGTTGCTGAACCACCAGCAACGAACAACTCATCGAGCAGCGAGGACCGGGTCTTTGCTTCGCCGCTCGCCCGCAAGATTGCTCAGGAACACAATATCCCGATCGGTTCGGTCAGTGGGTCTGGACCATCGGGTCGGATTCTGAAGAAGGATGTCGAGATGATGGTCGGCGGTGCAACCGCTGCGGCTCCGGTCATTGCTGCAGCAGCCGCTCCGATGCCGGCGACAGTGCCCGCCCCCCTGCCCGCCCCCCTGCCCGCACCAGGCGCGGCCCTCGAATCCAAGACCGTCGCGCTCAACACGATGCGCCAAATCATCGCCACCAAACTTGTCGAATCCAAAACAACCATCCCCCACTACCAAGTGACGATGTCGGCCCGGATGGACTCACTCAGCAACCTCCGCACCGAACTCAACGAACAACTCGCCACCCAAGGTGTCAAACTCTCGGTCAATGATTTTATCGTCCGGGCGTGCGCCATTGCGATGCACCAGCATCCGTTCATCAACTCATCTTGGAACCCCGGTTCCGGACAGAGCAGCCCTTCGATCCAGCTTCACGGGCATGTCAACATTGGTGTGGCCGTGTCGCTCCCTGAGGAGAAGGGCGGCGGCTTGGTCGTTGCAACCATCAACAATGCCGACCAGATCGGCCTGCGCCAAATCTCATCGGAAACCAAACGCCTGGCCACCAAAGCGCGTGATAAGGGGCTCGCCCCGGCTGAACTTTCGGGTTCGACCTTTACGATTTCCAACCTCGGCATGTTCGGAGTCGATCATTTCACCGCGATCATCAACCCACCAAACGCTGCTATCCTCGCTGTTGGGCGGGCGATTGATAAGCCGTTTATTGAATACGATGCTGACGGCGAGCCAGAACTGGTCATTGGCAGTGAGATGTCGATGACGATTTCGAGTGATCATCGGATTATTGATGGGGCGATGGCCGCGGCGTATCTCAAAACGGTCAAGGAACTGCTCGAATCACCCGCGTCATTACTGGTTTAGTCCATGAACAGAGAACCCGACGATCGCGTCCCCCAGTTTTTGATTGGGCCTGAGTCTCATGGGGATTCGTTGATGGACGAGGCCCGTGAGCGGGTTCGACAAGAAGATGAGCAGAACAAAGAAGGCGTCAAACTCGCTCGCCGGCTCGTCATCGCCTTTATTTTGATTGTGCTTCTCGGGGTGGTGTTCTATGTGGTCTTGCCACAGTATGGGCTCAAACTTGATCCAATCGTGCCTGTGCTGAGTTTCCTGGCGATCTTGATCGGCGCGGTGATGACGGCTGTCGAAGAAAACAAAGACTCAGACAATTCGGACGACGACTCGAATGATGAATCTGGAGGGTGCTGTGGGGGTTCCGACAATGATGGATGCGCGGTGGGGATGTGTTCTGGACCGAGGCCTTTGCGGATGTTTCGGCATCCAAAGAAAAAATAACAACACGGATCAACCTGCGAAATTAGCCCCGCTCAGCGCGGCGGCGTTTGAGTTCGGCGTCGATGAAGGGTTGGATGTCACCTCGGTCGAGGACGGTTGATGGGTTGGCCTCGAGATTGGTCCGGTGGTCTTTGACGCGGTTGTCATACAAGACATAACTGCGGATCTGGGCGCCCCATCCTCGGTGTTCGAGTTTGCCGCCCCCGGCTTCGTCGATTTCAGCTTGGCGTTTGTCTTCGGCGATTTGTTCGAGTTTGGCCGTCAGGATCGCCATGGCTTGGCGGCGGTTTTGTTGTTGCTCGCGGTGGGTTGAGGCGAGGATCATGATGCCGGTGGGTTTGTGGGTCAGGCGGATCGCTGAGGCGACCTTGTTGACATTTTGGCCGCCTGGGCCTGAAGAGCGAGCAAAGGCCAAGATTTCAAGGTCGGTATCGGGGATGTTGACTTCCGCCTCGGCGAACTCTGGGACCACATCGACGGTTGCGAAACTGGTCTGGCGTTTGCCCTGGGCATTGAACGGCGAAACCCGCGCAAGACGATGCGTGCCTTTTTCGCAGCAGAGGTAGCCAAAGGCGAAGGGCCCTTTGACATGGAGAGTCACGGAGTCGAGCCCGACTTCTGAGCCGTGGGATTTTTCGACTTCTTCGATTTCGAATCCTTGGTTCTCAAAGTAGTACAGGTACATGCGGAAGAGCATTTCACACCAGTCGTTGGCTTCGGTGCCGCCGTCGCCTGCGGAGATGGTGAAGAAGCAATCTCGGGTGTCGTGCTTGCCTGAGAGGAGGGATTGGATTTCGATTTTGTCCATGCGACCGATGAGTCCGAACAATTGTTCGTCGGCCTCTTTGAGGAGGTCCTCGTCGCCATCCTCACGCGACATCTCAAAGGCG
>JALSHW010000031.1 GCA_026982035.1 Phycisphaerales bacterium
CCAGCGGGGCACCCGACCTATTGCTCTTTTTTCCAGTCCCTGGTGGCTCATGGCCAGTTCCTTCTTTGTTCCGGTATTTCGGAATGTTCGGTCTGTATGGGTGTGGGAATTGTCCTATGGTTGTGGGTTGGTGGGAATAGTGTCCTTTGTGTGTTTGTTGTCCTGTGTGTCGAGAGGCGGGCGAGTTGGAACGGATGAAGTTTGAACAACTTGCTTTGCAGCATCTTGACGCTGTGTATCGCATGGCGTTTCACCTGAGCCGGGACGCGGATGTGGCGGATGAGTTGGTTCAGGAGGTGTATGTGCGGGCGTTTCGGCCTGGCACGATTGAGCGGTTTGAAGACAAGAGTGCCGAGGACGATATGACTTCGGGCGTGGGAGGCATGCGGTCGTGGTTGTTTGCCATTACGCACAATGTCTTTTACTCGAAGATCAAGAAGGACAAGCGTCGGCCTATGGCGGTTGAGGAGTTCTTCAATGAGTCTTCTGATGAGTTGATGCCTGATGAGGCGCCGCCGGTGTATGACCGGGCTTCATTGGACTTTGAGCATGTTGATGAGAAACTCAAGGATGTTCTTTTTGGATTGAAAGATGAGTACCGTGAGGTGCTTTTGATGTGGTCGGTTGATGGGTTGAAATACCGTGAGATCGGCGAGATATTGGGCGTTCCGATTGGAACGGTAATGAGCCGGCTGCACAGGGCTCGCAAGCTTTTGGGTGATGCACTCATGAGCGATGAGAAGGCGGTTGAGGATTTGGGTCTGCGGGTGATGAGTGGACGGAATGAAGAATGAATGATGAACGCGATAACTTGGATGCCAATGTGAATACTGGTTTGGATACGGAGAACCTGTGTATTGCGGCGATGCTGCGGGCGTGTGCTGATGGGGAGTTGTGCCCGGAGCAATGTGATCGTTTGAAGCGGTATTTGGCGGAGCATCCTGAGGCGGCGGGGCAAGTTGAGTTTGAAAAGGCACTCAAGGGGAGTTGTGAGCGGGTGATGGGGGCTGGGTGCGGGTGTCCGAATTCATTGCGGGCCAAGATTGAAGCGTTGGCGTGTGAGTGCATGAACGCTTCTGGGATCGAGGCGTCCAATCAACGGACACGGAGGGCGAGTTTTTGGAAATTGAGTCCTGCGATGAGCGCGATGGCGGCGGTGCTGGTGCTTGCTGGTGGGGCGTTGATCTGGCAGAGTGCTTCGATGATTTCTCAGGGTGGTGGATTTGGGTTGGTGCAGACAACGCCTGTGGGGTATGCCGAGCGTGTGGGGGATTTTGTGGCTCGGGAGCATGTGCGGTGTTGTGAGGAGACGGTGGCGGCGGCGAAACTGATTCATAAGGATCTTGGGGATGCGACGGCGTATTTTTCTGAGAAGTTTGATATGTCTGTGGTGACGCCTGATCCGGATCGTGGATCGAGCAGGATTCAGTTTTATGGTGGTGGGGATTGTCATGTGCCTGCGACCAAGGGGTCGGGGCATTTGCGGTTTGATGCGATTGGGGATGATGGGGCGGTGGTGTCGCTGAGTTTGTTTGTGTCTCCTGATCCTGGATTGCTTGGGATCGAGGAGGGGGTGACTTATAAGCTTGATTCGGCGCAGTGTGCCAAGCAGGGGGCGAGTTTGTTTGCTTGGGTTGCTGATGGGGTGATGTATTTGTTGGTGTCTGAGGCCGACGATGCGATGTGTGCTGAGGTGCGGTCGATGATGCGGGCGCCCGATGAGGTTCGCCGGCTTTGATCGAGAATTTGGGTCGTGCGACCTGGCTGCGACTTGGCTGCGGCTTGGCTGTGACCCGCCAGTGACATCAATTGATCTGAATTATCATGGACCTTGTTGTCGGGGTTGATCTGTTGTGGGTGGAATGCCGATTGGAGAAGTGTGGGTATTGGGTGAATTGTGCCCATTGGGTGGTAATCTGGGTCTTTGATTGGTGATGAAACGAACTGGTGGGGGGGGGTGGCGAGTATAATTTGGTAGAGCGGAAGGATTCTGATATGAGCGATGTCCAGCGAATGAAATGTTCAGTCCGAGGTTTGAAGACTTGTCTGCTTGTGGCGGTGGTGGGGAGCGTGGGGGCTTTGTCGATGCCTGCGTTGGGGCAGAATGCTCTTGGGGACGGGAGGGGGTTGGCGGCCAATCCTCGGCAGGGTTCTGGTGGGCAGAATTATCAGCGGCCGAGTTTGGAGAAGGAGGTGCAGTTTCGCAATGCGATTGCGACTGGTAATGCACCTGGGGGGTTGAGCTTTCGGGGTGATCTTGGGTATCGGGCGCCGGGGGAGTTTTCTGGTGCGTTGGGGTCTGATTCGTTGTATTCGTTTCGGCGGGATTCGTTGTATTCTGGATTGGCGGGGATGGGGATTCGGGGGACCGATGCGATTCAGTATCAGTTTTCGATGACGACGGGTTCGCGGGTGACGCGGAATCTTGTGGGGAATCTTTCGTTGTCTCGTTTGGATGGGGCCAATTCGTCGCGGTTTCGTGGAGGGGTTCATGATGGGATGCCTTTGGCGATAGATCCAGTTGGCCAGTTGCAACAGCAACGGCAAGAACAGCGACAGTTGCAACAGGGGTCTGGGGCGGTGAGTGGGACGCTTCGGTCGGCTTCGTCGTATTCGGCGAACCTTGGGTTGTCTCCTGAGTTGGTGTCGGTGTTTGAAAAGGGGATTGAGAGGGATCGGTATGGGTTGGTTTCGACGCCTTTGATGGGGTTGGTGGCGACGCCTTTGGATTCAGCCAAGAGCAGGCAAAAGGCGGCGCGGGCTCGTGGAACGGCGGGGGTGACTGAGCCGATTCGGACTTCGTATACCGATACGGTTGAGGAGTTGCGGGCTCGTGCTGAGGCGATCCGGGCGCGGCGGTTGGAGAATCAAGAAGCGGGGCCGGATGATGGGTCTGATCCTGATGCCAAGGAGCGGGAGACCAGTGATTGGATTGCTCAGCAGCTCATGCAGTTGCAGCGGCAGGTGCTTGGTATTCCTGAGCCGGCTGGTGAGGATGATCCGATTGAAGTGGTCGAGCGGCCTGAGGGGGCGTCGAGCATGGATGTTGATGGTTCGGCCAAGGTGCGTGATCCGATGAATCCATATCCTGATGGCGAAGGGATCAAGGGTGGGGTTGGTGAGATGGGAACGCCTGAGATTTCGTTTGATTATGGGGAGGGGTTGGTGGGCAACTCGACTTATACGATTGATCCGGACACCCTTGAGATGATTCGGGGTGATGGTCGGCGGATTACTTACTTGATTGATCCGACGGCATCGAATCGTGATATTTATTCTGAGCATATCAGTGCTGGTGAGCGGTTGCTTGCCAAGGGTCGGTACTTTGATGCTGAGGAGCGGTTTACCAATGCTTTGGCGATTCGGCAGGGGGATGTGTCGGCTCAGTTGGGTCGGTTGCATGCACAGATTGGTGCGGGGCTTGTGATTAGTGCTTCGGTGAATTTACAGGGTTTGATGAGTGAGCATTTGGAGGTGGTGTCGCGTCGGTATGCTGGTGAGTTGCTTCCGAGTGAAGATCGGTTGGAGGATTTGATTTTCAATTTGCGTGTGCGTGCTGGGCTTGATGAGCGTCGGCCTGGGACGATTGAGGAGAGTGTGCAGGTGCGGGTGGCGAGTGGATTGTTGATTGCGTATTTGGGGTATCAGCTTGATGATGCTGAGCAGATGAATGATGGGTTGTCGGTGATTCGTCGGATTGGGTCTGGGCATGATGCTCGATTGGTTCGGTTGCTTGAGACGGTGTGGGGTTCGGTGATGGAAAGCGATGGGGTTTCTGGGGGGCGTGATGGAAGTGAGTCGGAGCCATGAGTCCATTGCGGGGCGTGGGTGCTGGAGGGGGTGGGGGGCGAGGGGATTCGTTGCGTGAGTATTGGACGGATGGTTCGGTGGCGCGGTTGTGCGCGACGCTCAGCGAGTTGACGGGGGTGCCTATTGAGCTTCGGGATGAGCGGGGGATTGTGCTGGACCCGGATGCTGATTCAGAGTTTTTTGGCGGGCGGATTGAGCCGATCAAGGAGGGGTCGAAGGTGTTTCCGATTCATATGGGGGGCGGTGACGGGGCGGTGATTGGTTCGGTGGTGGTTGGATGTGGGGATATGACGGAGGGCGGGGGCCAGGGCGATGGAGGAACCGATGTGGTGGCGTGCTTGTTGATCGAGCGGATCGGTGGATTGGTTGCTTCGATGGCGTCGCAGATGACCAGTGATGTGTCGGAGTTGCGGGTGCGGGTCAAAGAGGTTGAGGTGCTGTATCGGCTCAATGCGTTGTTGGTGTCTGGGGGGCGGGTGGATGAGACTTTGGAGTTGGCGTTGGATGCGGCTCTTGATGCGTTGGATTTGGATGCTGGGGCGATTATGTTGCTTCCTGAGGATTCGGAGGGGCTGGCGCGGACCGATGATGAGGGGGAACTTGAGCGGAGTGCTTCGATTGGTTTGAGTGAGGGGTGGTTGAGTTGTCCGCTGCCTTTGTCTGAAGGGCGGAGTGTTGATCGGGCGTCGCTTGATGGGCAGGTGATTGCGATTGAGGATTTGCACAGCGATGAGCGGGTCTTGGCGCGGGATCAGGTGGTTGATGAGGGGCTCAAATCATTTTTGGGTGCGGGGATGGTTTTTGGCGATCATCCGATTGGGGTGATTCGGTTGTATTCGCGGACTCGAAGGTCGTTTACGGGGGCTGAGTGTCGGTTGATTCGGTCGATTGGGCAATCGGCGGCGATGGCCGTTGAGCAGGCGCGGCTGATCAAGATGAAAGCCCGTGAACGGCGGACGCAGCGGTCGTTGAAAATTGCGGCGACGGTGCAGAAGCGGATGATGCCTGATCGGTTGCCTGAGGTGGAGAACTTGGATATTGCGGCGAGGTTTCGGCCGAGCTATCAGATTGCGGGGGATTTTTATGATGTGTTTGAAGTGCGCGATAAGATCGGGATCATGGTGGGGGATGTGGTGGGCAAGGGGATTGTGGCGGGGCTTTTGATGAGTGCGGTGCGGGCGACGCTTCGGGCGTATGCGGAGCTCAGTGATGATTTGTCACGGGTGATGGCGCGGACCAATGAGGCGATTTACCGGGACACGACGATTGCGGAGTTTGCGACGATCTGGTATGGGGTGTTTGATCCTGAGCGTTGTGAGTTGTGTTGGGTGACGGCGGGGCATGAGCCACCGATTGTGTTGACCATGGGGGAGGATGGGAAGTGGTCGTATGAGTTGCTCAAGGGTGAGGGGTTGGTGGCTGGGGTGCAGGAGGGGGAGGAGTATGTGATGGAGCGGGCGGTGCTTGAGAGGGATCAGGTGGTGGTGGCGTATACCGATGGGATGACGGATGCGATGGATTTTGAGGGTCAACGGTTTGGGCGGGGGCGGTTGATTTGTGCGATTGTGGAGACGCTTGATGAGGAGCCGGGGGCGAGTGCTGAGCGTGTGATTGAGCGGATATTTTGGCATATGCGTCAGTTTACGGGTTTGCAGCCACAGACGGATGATGAGACGGTGGTGGTGATGCGGGCGCGGTAGAGATGAAGGGTACAGAATTAAAAAAACGCTCGCTGCATCCTTGCGGCGGGCGTTTTTGTGGTGGGACTTGTTGAGAAGTGAACTTGTGCGTGGCTTTGTCAGAGGACCACTTTGGAGGGGGCTTTACTTTGGGGGGC
>JALSHW010000032.1 GCA_026982035.1 Phycisphaerales bacterium
GACGAACCCGGACGCATCATCCTTGACGGCCGCTCGATCGACACCCGGGGGATCACCATCACCTCACGCGATTTCTGGACCTTCCAAGGACTCACTCTCCGCAACCAACTCACCTATGGCATCTTGGGAACCAGCAACGGGATGAGTGTGATCAATTGCACCATCGAAGTACCGAGAACCTTTGCTATCTATTCGACAGCAACCGGCGACATCACCATTACCAACAGTGTCTTTGAACGCTCGGCCACTTCAGGACACGCCATCTGGGTCACACCCAGGAACCAAACTACCCCCACCTCGGTGACGATCACACGGAACGATTTCACGATGAAGGGCGATCTCTACCAAAGCACCGGATTTGAACGCGGGTGGCAGGCGATTCGAGAACGGAGCGATGTTCAAAATGGAGTTCCACGATATACCTATGGAATCATTGTCTTCGGCTGGAGATCGTCAATGGTTGACCGAATCGAAATATCGAACAATCAACTCTCCGATTTCTACCTCTCGATCTTCGCAGGGACAAACTCGGCGACGATGACCAACTCGATCATCGCCAACAACACCATCACGGGTTCATTTTATACCGTCTTCACATGGTCGTTCAGATCAGGCCAAATCACGATGATCAACAACCTCCTGGACACCTGCTACTTCGGGCTCTTCTCCTACTCCTGGCAAGCTCACGACCCGATCGTCACCACCAACCTAGAAAACAACATCACCGCTGATATGGCCAGGTACCACCGTCCATTCGAACTCGATATTCTGACCGGGTCACCACGATTTACAGACGCCCAAGCCGGACAGTTCTCACTTGAACTCGGATCACCCGCCATCGATGCCGGAACCGAAACCAACGCCCCGGCCACCGACTTGGCCAACCGCTCACGCCCATCAGATGGCGACAACGACGGAATCGCACAGATCGACATCGGTGCCTACGAACTGGTGACCAAACCCACACGAATCAAAATCGTTCAATGGCGAGAAATCTCAGGGCACCGAATCATGGAACCAAGACGGGGCGGCGGAAATCACAACGGCGACAGATAAAACCACTGATCTTGTGACCCCCCAAACAACACGCTGTACCCCCAGTCCAAGTCCGATATTTCCTAAAAGTCCCCGTTGATCGCAGCATCGCCTACGATCTTCCCTGATGCCCCACGACACAACCCCACCGCCAACCCCACCGCCAAGCACCAACCAAACCCAATCCGATATTCGTCCGGCTTCGACACCATCGAGCCAACCAACCGGCTTGCGATTGGTCTCGATCATCTTCCGCATTGCCGTCATCTTTGGCATCTTCGCATTCGCCGCCGGGATCGTGGCGATGCTCATGGTCACCCGAGAACAACCCGCCCTCAATAATGAAACCGTGTCTTCGATCCGTGTGCGCACCATAACCGCAACCAAACAACCCGTCCACCGCACATGGGACGGCTATGGCACCAGTCGATCCATGAACGACGCCGATATTGTCGCCGAGGTCGCAGGCCGCGTCATCGAACGACCCGCTTCCATCGAACCGGGCATGAAAGTCGAGGTCGGCACCATCCTCTTGCGTCTTGATGCCAGTGACTACACCAACGCCCTCAACGCCGCCAATCAAGCCGCCAATGCAATCGAAGCTCAGATCAACGGGCTCAGTGTCGAATCTGAGCGCATCGGCACACAAATCCAACTTGCCAACGACGAAATATCCGCAGCCCAGAGTGACCTTGAACGCACCCGTCAGGCCGTCCAGGCCGGTGCTGGATCAGCCGGCGAAATTGATGTCAAAACCGCCGCCCTTCGTAGAGTCCAACGCGAAGTCGAAACCCTCAAAGAACGATTCGAGTTGATCCCATCACGGCGGGCCCAACTCCTGGCACAACTGGCAAGCCAACGCGCCAACGCCGCCAACGCCCAGGACAATCTCAACCGCTCCACCATCCGATCCCCCATCGCAGGCGTCATCCAAAGCGTCGAGGCCAGGCGAGGCGATTGGCTGGCACTGGGTTCGCCTGTTGCCCGTGTGCTGGATCTTTCTCGGATTGAAATCCCACTCCGTCTTCCCGCCAGTTCATCACGCTGGATCGGACTGGGCGATACCGTTCAACTCTGGGAAGGCGATCCAACCAACCAGCCAGATCAAACCGGGATCATCACCCGCATCGCTCCCGAAGCCGACGCTTCAAACCGAACCATCACCATCTATGTCGAAGTCGAACAAGATCCCGACGCCCCAAACCGATTGAACCCAGGACGCTTTGTCATAGGGCGTGTCCATTCACTCGACGAACATCCACGCTTTGTCGTTCCGCGCCGAGCTGTTCAAAGCAGCCGCGTGATGATCGCCACCCTTCAAGACGACGGCACACACCGTATCCAAGTCCGACCAATCACCGTTGCCTACTCCATCGAAGGCCGAATCGACACGCTCGATCCGGTCGAAGACCAATGGGCCGTCATCGGATCAGGACTCCAAGGCGGCGAACACATCGCAATCTCCCTGCTCGATCAGATCCACGAAGGATTGATTATCAAGGTCATTGAACAAGAGCCCGCTTCTGAATCACAACAACACAAGTCCAAGCCAGCCGGGATTACGCCATGAGCTTGGCACGCTTTGGAGTCCGCAAACATGTCGTGGCCAATCTGGTCATGTTCGCGCTCATCTTTGCCGGTTTAATCTTCGGCACCTCGTTGCGGCGTGAATTTTTCCCCTATGTCGCCCCTCGGGTCGTCTCGATCATCGCTCCCTACCCCGGTGCCGCGCCCGAAGAAATCGAAGATTCACTCGGTATCAAGATCGAAGACGCCGTCTCCGACCTCACAGGCGTCAAAGAAATCACCACAACAATCACCGAGGGCGCCGCCTCGATCATGGTCGAGTTCATCGAAGGCACCAACATCGACCAAGCCGTCACCAATGTCAAACGCGAAGTCGATGCCCTCCAAGACCTCCCCGATCAAGTCGACAACATCACCGTCGATAAAATCGAAGCCAAACTCCCCGCGATCATCGTCGCCCTCTACAGCGACAGCGACGAACGCACCATGAAAGACTTCATCAACGCCACCCGCGATGATCTCCTTTCGCTCCCAGGCGTCACCGACATCTCCACCGGAGGCGTCCGCACCAATGAAATCGTCGTCGAGGTCATCCCGGCACGCGCCATCGAACACGGACTCAGCTTGCCGACCATCAGCGATCAAATCCGCAACGCCATGGTCGAACTCCCAGGCGGCTCAGTCCGCACCAACACCTCAACCATCTCCGTTCGCTCCGTCGGCATCGAAGAACGAAGTGACGAAATACTCAACATCGTTCTCAAAGCCACCAACGATGGCGGCGTCATCCGCGTCAAAGATGTCGCCCAGGTCCACGACGGATTCGTCGACATCGACCTAACCTCCCGCTATGAAGGACACCCCACCGTCAACCTCACCGTCTTTCGGGTCGGTAAACAAGACATCATTGGACTCTCAGCAATCGTCAAGGCCTATGTCGCCGGACGCAAAGGCGAGCCCATCGACCTCACCTGGAAAGAAAAACTCGCCTCCCCAAACGCCCCAAACCTCTCTCCCCGTCTCCAAGCCCATCAACTCGGTGCCGAACGCTTCGCCTTGTCTCCACCACCAGGCACACTCATCACCACCACCGAACTCTCCCGCTTTGTCTCAGGCCGACTCAATCTCCTCCTCCGAAACGCCTTCTATGGCGGCATCCTCGTCTTCCTGACCCTCGTATTGCTCCTCAACTGGCGTATCTCTTTCTGGGTCGCCATGGGCCTGGCGGTCTCACTGCTCGGCACACTGGCATTCATGGCATGGGTCGATGTCTCACTCAACCTGCTGTCCATGTTCGGGCTCATCATCGTGATCGGAGTTTTGGTCGATGATGCCATTGTCGTCGCTGAGAACATCGCCACCAAACATGAATCGGGGCTCGATGCCTACCAATCCGCAATCCAAGGCACCGAAGAAGTCTCCTGGCCAGTCGTCTCGACCGTATTGACCACCATCTGCGCCTTCCTCCCACTGGCACTCCTCGATGGCATGATCGGGGATTTCATGAATGTCCTGCCCATCGTCGTTGGATGCGCATTGACTGTCTCTTTAATTGAAACACTCTTCATCCTTCCATCCCATATGGCTTCATCGCTCAAAGGCGTCGACAAGCGGCACGCCAGCTCAAAGCCCCCAGGCCGATTCGAACGATTCGAAGAACGCTACGACCGCGCCCGCGATCGAATCATCAATGGTAAAATCATCCCCGCCTACGCTCGACTCCTCTCAAAAGCCATCCGGTTTCGATACATCTCCATCTCAATCGTTGTCGCCATATTCATGGTCTCGGTGGGGATGGTCAGCTCGGGGCGATTGCCGTTTATTTTCTTTGAAGACGACGACGCCGAAACCGTCGACATCACCATCACCATGCCCATCGGCACCCCCGTCACACGAACCGACGAGATCGTCCGCCAATTCGAAGCCATCTGCATGGAACAACCAGAAATTCAGACCACCTTTGCCCAAGCAGGAGCCATCGGCGACATGAACGGCGCCGGAGGCGACGCCTCGGCTCCACACATCGGACAACTCATCCTTGAGCTCTATCCCGCCGAACAACGCAATGTCAGTTCCTCGGTCCTTATCGAACGCCTCCGCCAACTCGCAGGCCCGATCCCCGATGCCAAATCCATCCGCATGGCAGGCGTCTCAGGCGGCCCAGCTGGCACCGACCTCAACTACACCGTCGCTTCCAACCACCCGCACCTTCTTCATCAAGCCGAAGAAATGATCAAGGAAGTCTTGGGCCAATACCAAGCCGTCTATGGCATCTCCGACGATCTCGACCAAGGACTCCAAGAAGTCCGCTTCACCCTCCGCGATGGAGCCGCCGAACTGGGATTCACCCGCGCCAATCTCGGACGACAGATCCAAGCCATGGTCTTTGGACTCGAAGCATTCACCTTCGCAGGCGACCGCGAAGATGTCGACATCCGGGTCTCACTCCCCAAAACCACCCGTCGCTCAATGAGCGCCATTGAACGCCAATATGTCTTCACCCCCACCGGCGTTGCTGTACCACTCGGCGAGATCGCCAAGATCGAAGAATCCCAGTCGTACGCCACCATCCGGCGGATCAACCGCCAACGGGCCATCTCCATCCAAGCCGATGTTGATCGATCCATGGGCAATCCCGAAAAACTCGCCAGAGAAATCAAGCCAATCATCATCCAACGACTCAGTTCAATGCACGGCGTGGACCTCATCGAACGAGGTCGACAAAAAGATTTCAAAGACTCCATGTCCTCACTGCCCTTGGGCATGATGATCTCATCGGGTTTGATCTATGTCATCCTCGCGTGGCTCTTCGGGAGCTTTACCCAGCCATTGATCGTCATGACCGCGATCCCATTTGCCCTGATCGGAATGATCTGGGGGCACCTGATCCTTGGCTATTCGCTGACTTTCTTATCCACAATCGGTTTTGTCGCATTGGCTGGGATTGTGGTCAACGACTCGCTGATCTTCATGGAGTTTTTCAACGCCCGCAGGAGAGAAGGCCTGAGCGTCTATGAAGCCGGGCACCTGACCGGACAAGCCCGCTTCCGCGCCATCATGCTCAC
>JALSHW010000033.1 GCA_026982035.1 Phycisphaerales bacterium
ACAACCGATTGTTGCGGGGTGTGTGGTCGTTGGGGGGATCGTTGGGGGGGGTGAAGTAGTCGGTCCGCACGGGTGGATGGATCACCACTGCGTCACGCTCGTAAGTGTCTCTGATCTGGTTGGCAATAAAGTGCGAGTTGGCGATGAACTGGGTGACATGGGTTGCGGTGCGTCGGTCCCAGTCGCGGAGCCGGTCGCCGAAGTGGTCCAAGCCGGCGGCGCGGAGTTTGGATTTGAGACCGGGCTGGGTCGTGTATTGATCGGCTTGTGACCAGAGGTACCGGGCCGGGGCGTGGCAATAACAGAGGTGGGGGACACCTTGAGGTGGATTCAGCGCTTTGATGGCCGCTGAGGATGTAGAGATGAGCAGGTCGATGGGACGGCTCTGGTGATCAGCGTGCAATGATCGGGTCAACTGTTCCACGGCTTTGGGATACCGAGGCAGCAACCACCGCCGAAACGGCTTGGGAAGACGATTGAGCGACGAAGTGGTGCGACCAATCGCGTCGATGGCGGGGGTGATGGGATCACCCGAATCAAACATCGTATAGATGGTGGTGATCCGATGCCCAGAGTTGAGCAAATGGGCGGCGATGGCGTCAAGGACCAACTCCCCGCCACGGCGAGCCACAAGCCAATCGTGGGCCAAGGCAATGGTCAGCGATCCGGTGGGGCTGGGGGGCTTGGGGGGTGATGTGGGCATTGTGGGAATAACTAACTGATCGGTTGGGTCTATGCTTGTTGACCAACAGGTATTGGCTGCCGGCGTTGACTGGGGCCGGATGCTTCAGGAGGATAGACCGATGAGCGAGCAAACCCAGATGAGCCCTGCGAATCGACTCGGGCTCGACTATCGAGCCCAGGCCAAGATACTGGGCGATCCGGTCGTTCCGATCATTGATGGGCATGCCCATATCAATGGCTCACGGGCTGCGGAAGTGTACAAAGAGGTCTGCGATCTCTATGGGATTGAGCGGGTGTATTCCCAGACCCAACTTGCCCAGGCCCATGCCGTCAAGGAGGTGCTGGGGGAGCGGGTTCGATTTGTGGCGATCCCCGAATACATGCACGAAGATCGGGCGTGGGCATTTACTGAGGGGTTTTTGGAGAATCTCGAACACTGGCACGCACTCGGAGCGCGGATGGTCAAGTTCTGGGGGGCGCCGCGATTGCGAGAATTGACCGAAGCGATCGGATTGTCTGCTGAGGAGCTGGTGCCTTTTGACTCGCCTTGGCGGATGAAGATTGCGGACCGGGCAAAGGAACTGGGGATGGGGCTGATGGTTCATGTGGCCGACCCGGATACCTGGTTTGCGACCAAATACAAGGATGCTTCGATCTATGGCACCAAAAAAGACCAATACGAATCACTCCACCGACTGATCGAACGAACCGGCATGACTTGTCTGGGGGCCCACATGGCTGGCTCGCCTGAAGACCTGGGTTTTTTGAGTGTGTTGCTGGATCGGCATCCGGGGTTGGTTGTTGATACCAGCGCGACCAAATGGATGGTGCGTGAGTTGAGCAAGCATCCAACCGACGAGTTGGTCGGATTCTTCAAGAAGTATGAAGGACGCATCATTTTTGGTTCCGACATTGTCACCCATGACGAGCATCTTGTGTCGACTGATCAAGACCATCCTGGATTTGGCAATCAACTCGCCAACAGCCAGAATGAGGCCTTCGATCTGTACGCTTCGCGGTACTGGGCGTTGCGAACGATGTTTGAGACCGATTACCGCGGTGAGTCCAACATTGCTGATCCAGATTTGGCCATGTGTGATCCAGATCGGTATGACGCGATGAGTGCCCCGGTTTTGCATGGACATGGGCTTGATGAGTCCTTTCTCAAGGTGTTGTATCGGGGGGCTTGTGAAGGGACGCTTGATGTGTGGTATGGGTCTTGATCGGCGAAAAAAGGCTGAAATAGGGTGAATTCGGGCTGTTTTTTTCTCTTGCTTGGGGTGGACGGCTTGTATTGGGTTTGGGGATCGTGTACGCTGGGTCCAGTTGTTCTTTCCTGTGCCACACCATCTTCGTGGGGTCGATGGCGGCATGTCTTATTTTGGTTTTCGTGGATCAGGTTGTGGCGTTGGCTGCAACGAGGAGGATGGTCTTTATGCGTACGCTGCGTTCAGTTTTGGTTTTGATGTCGGTTTCGGGTTGTGCGATGGGTTCATTGGCGGGGCCAGATGGCGATGCTTTCGTAGGTGAGTCTGTGGAGGTGCTTGAGGCCGATTATCGACAGATTGAGATGGCGATTAATTCGGGGGGTGTGGTTGGTGCTTTGGTGCTCGCTGATCGTCAAGGCGGGGCATTTGACGGAACTCGAGCATCCCAAGAACCGGTGTGGTCAACGGTGGTTCGGGTTGAAGATGCGGCGTGGCTTCGAATTGAGTTCTCACATGTGGATTTGTCGTCGGCCACCGACGATGCCCGTGAAAGCTATCTCCGTGTCACTTCATTACTCGATGGGTATGAGCAGTATTTGGACTTTGACGCTTTGCAGGTCTGGGGGAACACGACGGCGTATTTCAATGGCAACGCAGTGCGCGTTGAGATCATGGCTTCGCCTGGTTCGATGACCGCGGATCGGGTGGAGATTTCAGGTGTTCAGGCATCGGCGCCGGTGAATCCAGCGACGATCTGTGGATCGGTTGATGATCGGGCGTTGTCGAGTGATCCGCGGGATGCTCGGTTGATGCCTGTTGGGTGTTCGGCGTGGTTGTTTGGCGATCATGGCAGTACGATGTTGACGGCCGGTCATTGCGGTCCTTCGGGTGGCAATGTGGTGCAGTTCAATGTGCCATTGTCGACCAGTGGTGGGGGGTATCAGAATCCGCCGCCTCAGGATCAGTATGTGCTTGATGGGGCATCGGTTCAGACGCAAGTCGGGGGTTTTTCGTTGGGCAATGATTGGGGGTTCTTTGGGGTTTTTGACAACACTGGTACGGGTCTTTCGCCTTTGGCGGCGCAGGGACAATCACATACTTTGGCCAGTTCGCCAATTGCCAACGATGGGCGTCCGATTCGGATTACTGGTTATGGCACGGTTTCTTCTCCGGTTCCCAGAAGTTGGAATGGTGCCCAGAAAACCCATGTTGGGCCGTTCCGTGGATACTCAGGCAATGTCGTTCGCTACACCACCGACACCACTGGAGGCAACTCCGGCTCGGTGATCCTCGATGACGACAACAACCAGGCCATCGGTATCCACACCAACGGCGGGTGCAGCGTTGGAGGCGGATGGAACAACGGGTGCAATCTTTTTAATGCTGGCTTGCAGAACGCGCTGAATAATCCGACCGGGATCGCGGCTCCACGAACGATCCAAGCGATGGTGGTTCCGGCTCCGGACTTTATTTCTCCCGATGGCGGAGAGATGGTGCGGTTGGTGATTTCTAATTTCCAAGATCGAACCATGGTCGGAACTCCGGAACTGTTTGTAGACAACGGATCGGGGTATGTTGCGATTCCAACGACCATGGTCAACACCACCACCTTTGAAGCTCCGCTCCCGGCCACCGAGTGTGGCGGCACCCTGTCGTATTACTTCCAGATCGACGATACCGATGGCAACACCACCCAATACCCAGATGGTGGCCCATTGGCAGCACTCGGCACCATTGCCCTTGACAATTTGATTGTTGGGGTGGAGGATAATTTCCAAACCGCAGCCGGATGGGTGGTTTCCAACTCCGAAGTCACCGATGGAGCGTGGGAACGATTGGCACCGATTTCAACGACGGCCAACGGCGGGCCTGCCAGCGATGCCGATGGGTCGGGCGTGTGCTTTATTACGGGCCGGGGAATTTTTGAAGATCTCGATGGTGGAACTTCGACGATCACCTCGCAGTTTTATGACGCCGCTTCGATTCAAGACGCAACGGTGAGTTTCTATGCGTGGGTCAACACCTCAGCCGACGAACGGATGGTGGTGGAGTTCTCGCCCAATGTCGGAATCAACTGGTATCCGGTTGATGAGATTGATGACACCGATGGCTGGGAAATTCGCCGCTACCGGATTGCTGATTTTACAGAACCAACGGCCATTTTCAAGGTTCGGATTTCGATAACCGACGAAGGTGGGGATTCATTGGTTGAAGGTGGTGTTGATGGGTTCAGTATTGCGACATTCATCTGTGATGATGGCGGATGTGTTGCCGACTTCACTGGTGAGGGCGATCTGAACTTCCTGGATGTTTCAGCATTCTTGACGGCCTTTGGAGACCAAGACCCGTCAGCCGATCTGACCGGCGAGGGTGATTTTAACTTTCTGGATGTTTCGGCGTTCCTGACGGCCTTTGGTGCTGGGTGTCCGTAGTGGGTTGCCGTGTAGCGGGTTGTTGATCACATCAGCGAGTCGGTGTTGCACGGGCTGCCAATGCTTCGACGCGCGAGGCCAGTTCGCTTGCGCTTTGCTCGTCGAGTTTGGTGGCAAACTTGATGTGTATTTCGGGGGTGATGAGTGGATCGGAGAAGCCGGGGGTTCTTCGGGTGAGTCGGAGTGGAGCGTTGCGGATTGATCCAGAGATGGAGTTTTTGGTGATGTTTCCGCCTGGGATCATGAAGCCAGCGCCGTCGTAGACCCCGATCTCGCCTTGGGTGATGACGATCCAGCGGATGGCCGCTGAGGCGGCGGTGGGTTCGATGGGGGTTCGTCCGGGTTTGGGTTTGAGGAAGAGGTGGACTTGGGCGATGGTGCCTGTGATCTGGGACCAGTCTTGTGATTCGGTGAAGAAGGCGGCGAGTTCGTCGTCGGACAGGTCGGTGAGGTAGACATCGGCGGTGTTTTTGTCTGCAAACTGATAGGCCCGGGTGGGATACTGGGTTTCAAATGTCAGGCCTACCGAGTCTTGGACGGTGCTCGATCCAGATGACCCTCTGAATCCGACGCCCAAACATCCACCTAGGATAGAGGGAAGAAGGAATAGTGAGGCGAGAAGGCATGTTTTTCCAAAGGCATGGTTCATGGCGGGACTGTAGGGCGTTGAGAGGTCGATAGTGTCCAAGGTGTTGGAACCTCTGTTGAGCCGTATGCGGATTGATTGGGTGTGAAAGGATGGTGCTCGATTGGGTGTAGTTCAAAGTCGTATGTTGGTGAGGTTGGCCGCGGGGTTCTTGGTTTTCTTTTTGATGGCCAATGATGCTCAGGGGCAATGTTCTTCAGGGTCGTTCCGTCTTTCAAATGGGGGAACGATCAAATGGACTTTTTGTTTTACTTCCTCGAGTGGTGTGGGTTTGGGAGGAGGGTGGTACGGCGTCCGGAAGCCCTATTATCAGGTTCTTGAGGGGCCTGAGGTGGAACTTGTGAACTCCGACGGGTTGAATCCCGAGCATCCCAATGGGAAGTTTGTTCGATATCTTCCGATTGATCGGGCCCGGGATTTGATGGGTGGGCGAACCCGAAACGCTGAGCGGGGGAGGATCAAGGATGGGACCTGGGGTTTGCTTCACCAGTGTGATAATGATGAATGTTTCTACAAACTTGCTTCGAGTGTGGTCACTCCAAATCGAGACGATGCCCAGAAGGCGACGGAGTGGTATCTGAAATATCTTGAGGACCATCCGGGGGATTGGATTGTTGTTCGTGAGTTGGCATTGGCGTATGCCTTGGC
>JALSHW010000034.1 GCA_026982035.1 Phycisphaerales bacterium
CACGGGATTCGATGTCGTCTACATCCAAGGCAACGGCAACTGGACCCAGAGCGACATGCCCCTTGATGCCCAGGCCATGATTCTCGACTTCGCCCAGGCCGGCGGCGGGATCGTGTTTTCTGAGTGGATCGTCTGGATGGTTCAAGCCCGAGGGGTTATGCAGGTTCTCGCAGCAAGCATGCCCATTATCCCCAGTACAACCTTCCGCACGACTGCAACACTGACCATGACAGAAAACACAAATGACCCATTTGTTTCTGCTGGACTTCCTACAGATTTCACCATGCCACTCTCGTCGTTTAGCGGCACAGAGACATTCCTTGAACCAAAGGAGAACGCCATCGTTTTCTATGACTCTGATTGGGTCGTTGGCGAACAAACTGGTGGGGCCGTCATTGGCTGGGATATCTGTGGCGGACGAGTCGTCAACTTCTCGACCACCAACGGGATCAATCAAATCAACGACCCCAACTTCCAAATTCTCTTGGGCAACCTGATGACATGGGTCTCGCGTTCAGAAAAAGATGTCCTGTGTTCTGCAGATATTGCACCACCCTGTGGCTCGCTTAATTTCTCTGATATCAGCATGTTCCTCTCCCGCTACAGCGCACAAGACGAGCGGGCTGATCTCAACGACGACACCAACTTTAACTTCCTCGATGTCAGTCTCTACCTCAATGCTTACTCAAACGGGTGCAACTGACTGTTGGAAGTTCACTCCCGAGATTCGCTTCCGGCGGCGTGAGAATAGCGCCTGAGCAGTTCGACGATTCTTGGTTGTTGGCGTTCGATGCGGAGGGATCGTCGCATGGCGTCAACGGCACGCTCGCGTGATGAGCCATCGGTCTTGCCGTTCCAGAGGTAGTTGTTGAGTTCACACACCGCGATGCCGTTGAGTCCTGGGTAGTGGTTTGGATCGAGATCCACCGAGGAGTTGAACGCTTTGAGAGCTTCATCGTATTGGCGAAGCCGGAAGTATCCTGAGCCGAGCCGTTCGTAAGCAACCGAGTCGGGCTCGATGAGTACCAGTTGTTCGAGCACCCCCACCATTTCTGCATAGCGTTGGAGTTGGTTGAGCGAATCGGCCATGTTCAGCAAAAGCCCAGAGCTTGGAGTCTGGAGCATATCGGCGGCCTGCTGATATTCGATGATCGCTTCTTCGTGCTGATCCATCGCTGCGTAAACATTGCCCAGGTGCATCCGTGCTCGGCCGCTCGGTGGATCGGCGCGGACGGCTCGTTGGGCGTAGGGAATGGCTTGTTCGGCGGTACCAGTTTCCAGCAAGACCGTCGAGAGCCCGAGGTTCGCGTCGTAGGCGCTTGGACGAATCGACAATGCCCGGAGATAGGCCCGTTTGGATTCTTCGAGTGAGCCGAGTTTGTGGAGCACGCTGGCGTGGCGGTATTGAGCCATGTAGTTTCGGGGTTCGTTGCGGACGGCTGCGGCGTACTGCCGCTCGGCACGCTCAAGGTCGCCCATTTCCATGTAGATGTCGCCGGACTCGATGTAGGCGCGGGTGAATCGTGGGTTGAATGCAATGGCTCGTTCGAGTTCGCGGAGTGCCGCTTCGAGGTCTCCGCTGGAGTACAACTCGACGGCTTTGGCCATGCTCCGTTCCTCGCGGGTCTTGGGAGATGGCAGGTCGATCATTGGTTCTGGCGGTGTAGTGCGAGTGGCTTTGGGTGGAGAAACCTGCGTGCTGTTGTCGGGGTTCTCGACAGCCGAGGGGCGTTCGTCGATGATTTCCATGATCACACGATCCAAGCTCTCGGGTTGATCTGGCGTTGTGTTCTTTCTTGGCCTTTGCTGTTGGATCCATTCGGATTGGGATTCGGCTACAGGTTGTGGTTGCGGTTGCGGTTGTTGATTTGAAGATTGCTGGCTTTGGGTATCTCGGCTTTGCATTTGGCTGAGTTGCTCGGCCTCGCGTTGGGCTTGTTTTTTGGCGCGGTGTTTCTGAACGGCTTTGCAGCCGCCAGCCGAACTCATCAGCATCGAAGCGGTGAAAACGACCCCAATGGTCAAGCGAAGTGAAGATGTGGTCGGTAATCTGTGCATCATGGAACCATTCTATCCAGCTTGTCATCGGCGTACACTCGTTCAAAGGAGCCAGCCAGTGTATTCATCCGATCAACCCCGCGAATCCCCTCTTGAATCCCGCATTGCCCTGATCACCGGGGCCTCGGCTGGCATCGGTCAACAATGCGCCCTTCACTTTGCCCAGTTGGGTGCCAAGCTTATCCTCAATGCTCGGCGAGAGCCAAACCTCGCCCAACTTGCCAAGCAACTCGACGACCAGTACCCAACGACCGATGGCTCACCGAGAGCCGTCTTTGTCGCTGGGGACGCCGCCGACCAGTCCACCATCGACGAGATGATGGTCTCAACCGCACTTCTGAACCCACAAGCGGGCCCTCAGGAGCAGAATTCTCCTGATATTGTCTTGGTCAACGCTGGTAGAGGGCTCAATGGGTCGGTCATGACCTCTGATACGACCCAATGGGAGGAGATGGTTCGCACGAACTTGATTGGAGCCGCCAGACTCATCAGAAGTGCCGGTCATGCCCTCTCTGCACTCCAAGAATCTCGAAATTGGCCTGACAAACCGGCTGATCTGGTCGTCCTGGGCTCGACGGTCGGGCGACATATCTCTCCATTTTCGTCGATGTATGGCTCAACCAAGTTCGCCGTCAACTCACTGGCCGAGGCGGCCCGCAGGGAACTGGGCCCCAAGGGTGTCCGCGTCTCGCTCATCGAGCCCGGGATCGTCAAATCCGAGTTCCAACAAGTCGCTGGATATGACCAAGGCAAGTTCGGCGACCTCATGGACTCAATCTCCCCGGTGCTCTCGCCGATGGACATCGCCCGGACCATCGGGTTCATCATCTCCCAACCAGCAGGGATGCACATTTCGGATGTCGTCATCCGATCAACCCGGCAGGAATATCCATAACCCCCCAACCCCCCAACCCCCCCACTGACCTGCCATTCATCAATCAACGCAATTTTAAGAACATCCATTGGCAAAGTCTTGAAGAAATCTGGAGACATCTAGGAAGTTCCAACTGCCATCGCCGGTGGTGTCGGCAATGGGATCTTGATTGCCAAAAGCTTGTAAGAATGCGGAGACATCTAAGAAATTGAGATCCCCTTCGCCAGTCAAATCGGCAGAACATGCCAGACAATCGCTGACATCAAAAATTAGAAGACCAGATTCACCATCAACCACATACGCCGTCGTGTCAACAACATCCACACCAAAAGCATTGTCCGGCGTGTCATACGCGCCAAGTAGCACCGCAGAAGCGGGGTCACTCACATCAAAAACAGAAAACCCCATCCAGCCATCGGCTACATAGGCCCTTGTCCCAACAACCGTCATGCTCTTGACAGAACCGATCGTATTATACGAGCCGAGCAACACAGGAATCGCGGGATTACTTACATCAAATATATGAAAACCAGAGCTGGCATCGGCCACATACGCCGTGGCCCCGACAACCGTCACGCTGCTGGCTAAACCTGGGGTGTCATATGAACCGAGCAGTGCCACAGCAGCGGGATCACTCATATCAAGAATGACAAAACCTGACCAACTGTTGGCGACATACGCCGTCGTTCCCACAATCGTCACATTCCGAGCTTCATTGATCAAGTCATACCCACCGAGCAAAACCGGAGCGGTGGGATCGGACACATCGATTATCTCAAGTCCGGTCCAGCCATCGGCCACATAGGCGGTGGTCCCCACAACCGCCACATCAAAGGCCGTGTCAGGCGTGTCATATGTACCAAGCAATGCAGGAGCAGCAGGATCACTCACATCGAGAATCACAATCCCAGACATCCGATCTGCGACATACGCAGTCGTTCCAACAACCGTCACTCCAAAAGCAAAGTCCGGTGTATCGTATGAACCCAACAACACAGCAGCACCCGGATCGCTGGTGTCAAAAACCTGAAGACCAGAATCAGCCGCAGCCACATACGCTATCGATCCCACAACCACCACATCACGAGCGTCGTCCGGCGTGCCATACGAACCCAGAAAATCACTGGATTCACAAAGCACATCGTTGGCACTGGCAAACGAAACTGCAATCCACAACATACAGACACTCGCCAATACACTCGACCAATTTGCTTGTTTTTTTGCTTGTTTTCTCATCATACCCTCCTCAGAGTTTCTCCAAAGAAACTACCGAATATCACACTTGCATGCAAGACAAATAACAGGGATTCAGAGATATAAACCCCTTTGGCTGCACTGCAACATCTTTGTCGATCACCGCCCGAGAAAATGCCCTGGCACATCCCCGTGATCGGCACGGATGACTGAGCGGATACCCCCTCGTCCCTTCCAGTTGGTTTCGATCTGCAACCATTCTGGCTTGATCGCTTTGACCAGATCATCGCGGATGGTATTGGTGACGGCCTCAAAGAAACTTCCCTCATTGCGGAATGAATGGTAGTAGAGTTTTAATGATTTGAGTTCGATGCACTGGCCGCCGTCTTTGGCGGCGACGGGCTGGTAGCGGAGCGTCACCACACCAAAGTCTGGGTGGCCGGTGATCGGGCAGACGGAGGTGAACTCCTCAGCCGTGTGTTCGATGACAAACGGGCGGTCCGACGGGGTTTCAAAGAGTTCGAGTATCGTTGCATCAGGCATAGACCCAGCGTAGGCGCAGAGGGTCCAACTCGCCGAATATACTACAAAAAAAGGACACCCCGTTGCGGGTGCCCTTGTGAAAAAACTACTTATTCTCAAGCCCGAATCAGCCCTCGGTGCTGGTTTCGGCGGGGGATTCGCCGACGATCACATCACGGATTTCGACCTGTGGCGATTCGCCTCCGACTTCTCCCGAAGCAATTTCAGCGGCACCGGTTTCAGCGGTTTGAAGTTCATCGATGCCGAGGAGTTCGGCTTCAAGTTCGGCTTCGTCGTAGTACTCGTCGTCCATCATGGATTCTTCGAATTCTTCTGGGCTCACCAGCGTCTTGACGCGGATGTTTTGGTACTTACCAAAACCAGTACCGGCTGGGATCAGGTGGCCCAGGAGTACATTTTCTTTGAGCCCGATCAGTTCGTCCTCAGCGCCGCGGAGCGATGCTTCGGTAAGAACCTTGGTTGACTCTTGGAATGAGGCACCGGACAAGAATGATTCGCTCGACAGCGCCGCCTTGGTGATGCCAAGGAGCAGCGTGCGTGCCGATGCGGGACGGGCCCGTTTGGTCTTGGCGATTTCGCCACCTTCGGCCTCGGCCTTGGCGTTGGCTTCTTTGACCTCATCCTTGGGATACAACTCATTGGCACGGAGCGGCGTTGACCCAGCATCGGTGACTTTGAGCATTCCAGCGATTTCGAGGTTCTTCTGACGGAACCTGAACTTGTCAACAATATCATGCGGAAGCATATCGGTATCGCCGATATTTTCAACACGGACCTTCCGAAGCATCTGAGACAAGATCAGTTCGATGTGTTTGTCGTTGATGGGCACGCCCTGGGCACGGTACACATTCTGGACTTCATCAAGCATGTACTGCCAGAGGACTTCTTCACCCTTGATCCGCAGGATATCGTGCGGGATTTGTGGGCCTTCGGTGAGCGAATCGCCAGC
>JALSHW010000035.1 GCA_026982035.1 Phycisphaerales bacterium
GGGAGGAGCAAGAGAAGAACAGAATAGAACTTTGATTTGGCACCTCTTTACTTTGGGGGGTGCTTTTTTGTGCGCACAGATGGGCAGGTTTTATTTGGGGAAAATGAAAATTCTGAAATAATTTTTGTGCTTTGTTTTCAAGGGGTTGGGTGCGTGTTGGTGGTTGGAGTGGCTTGTTTTGTGCGCACGGTGGGGTCCGTTGGGGGGATGGGGTGAGCGTGTGATTGAACTGCACGCCGGGAAGTGGAGGCGGGAAAATGTCTGACCAGAGATCGAGTGGGTTGTCGGGAAATGCTCAAAGACGATGGGAGCTTGTGCGATCGTTGATCGATACGCACGAGAACGAGGCGTTGCCTCGACTTGAGCAGTTGTGGGCGTATTACCGCAACCCACTTGAGCTGGTTGGGCGGAGTGGATTGGCTCAGGGGGCGAGCAATGTTGGGTGGTATCGGATGGCCCAGGAACGGGGGTTGCCTTCGCGGGTGACGGGGACGAGTGTGGATGGGGTGTCGGCGGCGTCGGGTCGGCGTGAGGTGGTGATTGAGAATGACATCGGGTGGCGTGTGGGGACAATGGTGGACTTTATGTTTGGGTCACCTGTGCGGATTGAGTCGTTGTCGGACGATGAGGGGTTGAAGGACGCTGTTGAGGGGGTGCTTGAGCGGGTGTGGGAGCGGAGCGGTGGGATTTCGTTGATGCAGGACATCGCGACGCTTGGGCATGTGTATGGGTATGTGGATTTGCTTGTGCGGGTTGATGAGGATCGGCTTGTGGGGGCGAGTGTTGCTGATGTGCATGAGGCGATTTCGATTGAGCCGATTGAGCCACGGCGTGGGGTGCCGATGATGAGTGATTCGGATTACCGGGTGCTTGAGGGGTATGCGATTCATTTTGAGCGGGAGTTGAATCAGCTTGAGGAATCGAGTGAATCGAAGAACACGATGCGGAATCGGTTTGGACGGTTGATTGGTGGGGGAACCGAAACGGTTGCTCGGAGGCGATCGACGGTGACGGAGTTGATTACTGAGGATGGGTGGGCGTTGTATGAGGATGGGGAGCGGGTGTCGCATGGGACTCGGTCGGTGCTTGGGTCTGTGGTGCCTGTGGTGCATATTCAGAATATGAGTCAGCCATTTGTGTATTCGGGGTTGGGTGAGGTGGAGTCGTTGATTCCGTTGCAGGATGAGTTGAATACTCGATTGAGTGATCGTGCCAATCGGGTGACGCTTCAGAGTTTTAAGATGTATTTGGCTCGTGGGATTGAGGGGTTTGATGGGTCTGGGGTTGGGCCTGGGACTGTGTGGAGTACGGACAATCCGGATGCTTCGATTGTGGGCTTTGGTGGTGATGCCAGTAGTCCTTCTGAGGATCGGCATATTGAGGAGATTCGGGAGGCGTTGGACAAGATTTCGGGTGTGCCTCCATTGGCTGGTGGGGTTGTGAAGGCGAAGTTGGGGAATCTTTCGAGTGCGAATGCTTTGCGTGTGACGCTGATGGGGTTGATTGCCAAGACGATGCGGAAGCGGGTGACTTATGGGCGTGGGATCGAGCAGGTGAGTGCTCTTGTGCTTCGGGTTCTTGATGAGGCGGGGGTGCTTCGTGTTCCGGTGTCTGAGCGTGGTACTCGGGTGGTGTGGGGTGTGCTTGGGCCTATTGGTGAAGAGGAATCGCTTGATGCTGGTCGGGCCAAGATTGAGTTGGGTGCTTCGGAGGAGCAGGTTCTTGGTGAGCTTGGGCTTGATGAGGCGGACCCTGGGATTGTGTGAGTTGAATACGAACTGGATAACAGATCAAGGAGAATTGTGATGGCGAATCATGGAGTTGGTGGCGGGCTTGGCGGTGGATTGGGTGGGGGTTTAGGTGATGGTCTTGGTGGTGGGGATGTGATTGATCAGGGCGAGCCGGCCAAGGGTGTTGGTGATGCGGTGGATGTGAGTGAGGATGTGATTTGGAAGTCTCGTGCGATTGAGGCCGAGGAGAAGTTGGCGGCGTGTGAGCTTCGTGTTGGTGAGCTTGAATCGGAGTTGAGTTCTGCCAATGAGGCGATTGTTTCTACGCAGCGGCGTGGTGAGATTGAGCGGGAGTTGACGGCGGCGCGGGCTGTGGATTTGGAGACGGCGTGTTTGTTGACCGAGGCGACGATTTCGGAGATGGATGATCCTGATGTTGCGGTGGCGGTTCGGGAGATTAAGGCGCGGAAGCCGTTTTTGTTTTCATGTTCGACGAAGGGGAGTAGTGGTGGTGCGGTGATGAGTGCGCAGTTGGGTTCTGATGGTGGCAATGGTTTGGGGAAGATGGCGTCTTCGGCGCGGAGTAGTGGGGATCGCAATGAGTTGTTGCGGTATTTGCGGGCGCGTCGGGGCGGTTGATATTGGTTGTTGATTGGTTTTTTTGGGTTGAAACGGGAAGAAAAAAAGGAGATTTGGAATGGCATTTACAGGGAAAGCGAGTTATTCAGCGGGTGCGGACTTGCCGGAGTTGGTGGAGGATGTGAGCGATATTATTGGGATTGTGAGTCCTTTTGAGACGCCTTTGTTGGATCATCTGGGTGATGCCAAGCGGGCGGCGATGAGTACTGTGCATGAGTGGATTGAGGACGCGTTGCTTCCGAACAAGGGGACGGTTAATCAGACGGTGTTTACGCCTGATCCGGAATCGGCGACGGGGATCTTTGTTGATGATGCGAGTGTATTTAAGATCGGCGATCTTGTGCGTCCTGGGCAGAGCGGCGAGGTGATGCTGGTTGAGGCGGTGGATACGGGGAGTAATGTACTTGGGGTGTTTCGTGGGTATGGGGCGACGACTGCTGAGACTTTGGCGGACAATATGGAGTTGTTTATTCTGGGGAATGCGGCTCTTGAGGGGGATGATGCGCCGGATGCTCGGTTTAGCAATCGTATTCGCAAGAGCAACTACACGCAAATTTTTACTTCGGGGATTGATGTGTCGGGTTCGTTGCAGGCGTCGCGGGCGTATGGGATTTCTGATGAGGTTGATTATCAGAAGCAGGATCGGATGCGTGAGTTGCTTCGGGACCTTGAGAACTGTGTGATCAACGGGGTTGCGCCGACGGCCGATCAGCAGGGGACGGGGACGGTTCGGCGTTCGATGAATGGGATGATCCATTCGATGAACACGAATCAGTTTGTACCTGGCTCTGGTGGGATTCCTGACGGGGATGGGGCTGGTGATGAACTCAATGAGTTGGTTCTGAATGCGGCGTTGAAGCAGATTTGGGATCAGTCTTCTGGGGGTGTTGATACGATTGTTGTTGGTGGGGCTCAGAAGCGGAAGATCAATGGGTTTGCCAGTGGGAGCCGGGCGTATTTGCCTGAGGATCAGACTTACTCGGACATGATTTCGGTGTATGAGAGTGACTTTGGTGTGTGTCGGGTGATTTTGTCTCGATGGGTTCCGACGGACACGGTGATGCTGCTTGATTCGTCGCGTATTTCGGTGATGCCGATGCAGGGTCGGAGTTTTCATTACAAGCCATTGGCTGCCACTGGTGATTCGGTTTCGGGTCAGGTGATTGGTGAGTACACGATGGAGTTTAAGAACGAGAATGCGCATGGATTGATTTCTGGTCTTGGTGTTTGATTTGTTTGTGCATTGATTGCGGGGTTCTGGTGGGGGCTGGAACGCTTGGGGCCGATGGAAACATCGGCCCCGGGTTTGAACGGGTTTGGAATTGATGATGGGCTTTGGTGGAGGATTGGTATGTTTGCGAAGGATCGTGATTTGGTGTTGATTGAGCCGGGGTTGTTTCGGGATGTTGCGTGGAATGGGCAACGGTTGTTGAGTGGGACGGGGGATTTGAATGCTGCTTCGTTGACTTTGACGAGTGGGTCGTTTCTTGAGGGGGGGATTGGTCCGGGTCATATTGTGTTGATTGATTCGGTACCTATGGAGGTGGTGAGTATTCAGAGTCCGACGGTGGCGACGGTTTCGATTCTTCGGAATGATGAGGGTTCCAATATTGTGCCTGGTAAGTCGGTGAGTGGTGCGGTGGTGGAGGTGTTTACTTTTGGGCCTCAGATTGGGATTGTGCATCGTCAGATTTTGGCGATGGTGGGGATTGATGTGGATGATCCTGATGGGCTTGGGGAGGCGGCGGTGACGAATCCTGGGGCTCTTGTGTTGCTTGAGTCGTTGGGGGCGTTGCATTTGATTTATGCTTCTGCGGGGGCTCCTGGTCGTGGTGGCGAGGCGTTTTTGGATCGGGCGAAGATTTATCAGCAGCGTTTTTCGACGCAGCGGGGGTCGGTTGTGGCGTTGATTGATTTGGATGGGGATGGGATTGCTGAGACGCGTCGTCATCCGAACTCTTTTGTGTTGACTCGTGGATAGGGGATTGTGATGCTTGTGATTCGGCCTCGGGTTGTGAAGTTTGGTGGCGGTGAGTGGGATGGTGTTGTTCGGGTGGCGATTGAGTCGTCGAGTGTGGAGATGGTTGAGGACTGGGATGGTGAGGGTCCGAACTTGATGTTTGCTGATTCGACGCGGCGACGGACGGGGGTGTCGATTTTTCAGGAGATTGATGGGGATGATTTGTTGTCGCCTGATCCTGGGAGTGAGTCGGTGTTGGTTGTGGAGGTTGATCGTGGGAATGATGCGGATGCAAAGGTGATCTCGATGACGGCGGTGGTGCAGAGTGTGTCGTATTCGTTTTCTGGGGGGCGATCGACGCGGTTGGTTCGGTTGGTGGCGGTGAGTTCTCAGGGGAATGTTGATCCGGTGAGTGTGATTGGAGGTGGATGATGGGCTCGAGTTTTAAAGGGCAGAACTTGTTTGGTTCTGGTGGGCATCGGTTTGTGAATCGTCGGATGGGTCGGCGGGTGGTGTCGTTGTCGGCGGTGTCGGGTGATCCTTCGGTGCCTGGGACATTTGAGTCTGGGGATTGGGAGGTGTGGGTTGAGGTTCGAGGGCGACTTGTGGCGTCGTCGGATTCATCGTTGTGGTCGTTGCGGGACAATATTTTGGATGAGGCGAAGTTTGGGGTGTCTGCGGGGACGCTTCGTGATGAGCAGGGGCATCAGTGGACGGGGATGCGTTTTTTGACCTATGAGGAGACTGGGCCGACGCAGCGGGGGCGGGAGGTTTCGGTTGGGTATGTGGCGGTGTTTGGACGGCAGACGGCTTGATTTGACTTGATTTGGTTTGATGTTGGAGATGGGGTGGATGATGGATACGGAAGTGCTCAGCGCATTGACACAGTTTGGGGTTGCGGGGATGGTGTGCGCGATGTGGCTGATTGAACGGCGGGCATCGGGCAAGAGAGAGCAGCAGATTACTGAGGCCCATGAGAAGTTGATTGGGCAGATCGAGGATCGGGCGGTGTTGATTGAGGTGATTCGTGAGAACACGCGGGCGTTGTCGTTGCTTGAGGCCGGTCAACGGGGGTTGATGAATGTGTTGTCTGGGCGGGGTGGTTCTGGTGGGGTGTCTGGTGCTGGAGGGGGCTAGCATGGGGCATGTGGAGAATGGTTGACAGCGTGGTGGTCGTGGGTGCTTTGGTCTGTGTGTTGTGGATGGGTGGGTGCCAACGCGGGGTGAGTATTCGTGAAGAGGTGACGCGGGCTGAGGATGGGATGTGGGTTCCTGGGCCTTTTG
>JALSHW010000036.1 GCA_026982035.1 Phycisphaerales bacterium
GCCTGGGTATTTGTCGCCGAGGATTGTGGTGCTTGATGGGAAGGGGAAGGAGCTTGCTTCGGGGCGCGAACTCAAGGCGATCAAGGATGCGTTTAAGGAGCAGTCGCACAAGGCCATTGATGAGGCGGCCGATGAGTTTCATGTCGATGGGATGCGGTCGTGGGAGATCGAGGATTTTGAGGAGAAGGTTGAGTTTGAGGATCATGGGCGCAAGGTGCTTGGGTATCCGACGATGGTGGTGGATGGCCAGAGTGTCAATGTTCGGGTTCGGACATCGAAGTGGATTGCCCAGCGGGAGACGCGGGCCGGGCAGGGGTTGTTGCTTGGGATTGCGCTTAAATCGGAACTTAAGATTCGGGTGCAGCAGATGCCTGGGTACAGCCCGATGACGGTGAGTGGGGCGGCGTGTGGGTTGAGTCCTGATGAGATTCAGGCGGGGATGCTTGCGCGGGCGGGGATGATGGTTGGGATTGATGGGAAGCCGGTGATTCGGTCTAGGGAGGATTTTGAGGCGCGGGTGTTGAGTGGGATGAATAGGGGATTGGATGCGGTGCAGGGGAGTATTACGAGTTTGTCGAAAGTGTATGGGGCGATTTTGAAGGGGCGATCTTTGGCGAGTTCGAAGCATCCGGCGGCGTGGCGGGTGACGGTGCTGGATTTACAGGGGCAGATGAAGGTGCTGGGCCGGGATGGGTATGTGTTGAATACGCCAACGCGGTGGTTGTGGTGTTTGCCGAGGTATGTGCGGGCGATGGAAGTGCGGCTCAATCGGATGCGAAGCGGTGGGCCTGAGCGGGATGAGCGGATGATTCGGAGTGTGTCGCCTTGGGTCAAGTGTGTGGAGGAGCTGCGAGTTCAGGGGGCTGATACGGATGATGCGGTGGCCGATGCGTATGAGGAGTTGTTTTGGATGGTGCAGGAGTTTCGAGTGGCGGTGTTTGCTCAGGAACTCAAGACTGTTGTTCCAGTTTCTGACAAGCGGCTTCGGCAGCAACTTGAGAAGATCACTGGATAAAGAATCTTAATTCAAAAAGATAGGCGGAGGTCAGATTGACGCTCCGCCCATCAAGAGGGGGTATGGAAATGTATATATGAGAGAAGCCGCCTGAGGCGGCGGCTATTCCCTTGAATGGATTTATTTTGTAGTTATTTTGGGCCTCGCCCGCCTGTTTGTTCGCCGGGGATCACGGTATGCGATGAATACAGGAGATGTGTACTTTGGGTATCGGTGCGTGATCCTTTTCGGCCTCCGGATTGTTCGCCGGCGATGGCGGGCGGTGTGCTGAGGGAGACTGAGAGGATTGCGATGGTTGCAAGGAAGTAGAACGGGAGTTTGGCGGCGTCGTTGAGGATTTGAGCGGCGCGTTTGCGAGCTCTGGATCGCATTTGTTGGATGGTGTTTTCGTTCATGCCGTTGCCTGTGGTTTTGGTGATGAGGCGGTCGTCTTCTCGGCGTGTGGCACCCAGAACGAGTGCGATGCGTTGGCGTTCAGATTTTTCGATGTATGATGCGGCGAGTTTTTGTTTGTCATTGGCTGAGAGGGTTTTTCGGAGAGAGTTGATGGCGTCATCGAGTTCGGCACGGTCTTCGATCTTGGTATCGACTGCGGTGGTCATTGCCAGGCGTTGGGCTTGGGAGAGGCCATTGATGTATTGTGAGGATCGGTTGAGCTGGCGGAAGTGCTTGCGGCATAATGCGAGGTAGGACCAGCGGGCAAGGGTGGGGGCGTGGGTGGTCAATCGGTCGATGGCTTGGTCGGTTGAGGGGTTGTCGTGGAAGGTTGGGTAGCCATCGGTTTGAAGCATGCGCCATACTTTGGTGTCGATCCAGGCGATCATGTCGTCGATGTCCATGGTGGAATCGGTTTTGGTTCGTGAGGCGTAGAGGCAGGCGCGTTCGATTGCAGGGCGAACCTTGGATTCGTATTGCTGCCAGAACTGATCGTGGTCGGAGCGTTTCATGATTGGGCTCCTGGGTTTCGATTGATCGTTTCGAGGCGTGAGAGGAGTTTGAGTCCTGAGTCCAATGATTGAGCGACTTTTCGGGTTCGGCGGTCAAAGTTGAGATACGCAGCGAGTTCGGAGTTTGGGGTGAGGAGTTGGGGGTTGTTGAGGATTGTTTTGAAGATGGACTCGGCTTGTTGGGTGTAGCCGGCTTCGTAGATGGCGACTGCACCTGTGAGCAGGACGGGGATCGAATCTGGATTCTGTTCTTGGGCATCGAGGAAATGGGCAACAGCGTTGGATGGATCGCCAAGGCGGATGAAGCGATCGGCGAGATTGCCTGAGGAGATTTCCTTGCGGCGTGGCGTATCGGCGTATTTGAGGGCGGTGAGTTCGAGTGCGATTGCTTTTTCGATTTTGCCCATTGCGCTGTAGGCGAGGGCTCGTTGATTGGCGCGTGCCCATGCGGGGTTTGGGTGGTTGTCGCCGTCGGAGGCGTCGTAGGTGTTGAGGAGGGAGAGCAGGGTTTGTGTGAATATTTCGATGCCTTCTTGGTCATTGGCATCACGGGCGGCGTGGAGTTCGTTGCAGGCGTCCATGATGGCTGATTCGAGCGAGGAAAGTTCATCACTCGATGATGCGGTGACGATTGTGGTGGTTGCGTTGGTTGGGAGCATCTGGGGTATGGGGGTCATGGGATTCCTTTTGCTGGGGTCTCTTCTGTATTCGTACCGCAGGGCGTGGCGGATGCTGACACCTCGTTATGAAAAACATTGAAAATCGGTGTTTATTGCGTGAAATGGGGTTTGTAGGCGAATTTTTTATGTGATTGGTCATCGCATGTGCTGGGCGGGCGGTTTTTGAGTGAATGTGCTTCACAACACCAATAGAAGGAGAACGACATGATGATTGCACGCAAAGGTATTGCCTTGATGATTCTTGGATCAGTGACGATGTTGGGCGTTGTCACGCCAGAGGCGGTGGCTTCTGATATACGAATATCCTACAGGAGTTCGTCTTATGACCATGGTTATGCATCAACGGCGGGAATCCTTGTCATTGATGGCCAGCGAATTACAATTCGGTCGCATCGGAATATTGGAAGACAGATTGTCAAGGCGTTCCGTCGATGTGGATACGATGCTTTGCTTCATCATGGGAAAGTCAAAGTGTATTTTGATGAGCACCATCGGCCTCGGGTGAGTTGGTATCAACGCGGGTATCGTGCTTCAATTTATCGAGGGTATGATGAAATGAGTATATCGTGGTATCGAATCTATCGAGGAAATCGCAATTCCGGATGGAAGTATCGGGATCGTTGCTGTGAGTTATGGAATCAACGCGGCCATCACCACGGAAGAAAGCGAGTGATACCACGAAGATGGTGCGACTGAGTACCGTCTTTGGAAACGATGAGAAGATTCTATTGAGTGTCCGGACAACTGTTCGGGCACTTTCTGTGTAGTATGATGGAGGCATGGATTTGAAAAGGAATTTCCCAATGACAGAACGCATCAAAATCGGCATCCTCTGTGGCTCGCTTGGCCAAGATTCAGTCAATATGAAACTGGCAAGGTGTGTTGCAAGGAAACTCGTCGAAGATGGCGGAGTCGAATCGGCTGAAATCAACCTGGCATCGCTGGATTTGCCATTGTTTTCTCCAGAACTTGGACTTTTAGATGCTCCATCAAAGCTCAAAGATCAGATGATTGCTTGTGATGCGTTGATTGTGGCCTCTCCAGAGTACAACGGGTCGTTGACTGGTGCGTTGAAGAATGCGATTGATTGGGCTTCGGTTCCTCGGGATGGGGATGAGCCACTGGCGTGTTTTAAGGGGAAGGCGTGCGGGTTGATGTCGGCGTCGCCTGGGGCGATGGGAGGGTTGCAAGGGCTTGCGCATGTTCGTCAAATCTTGACACGATTGCAGATGCATGTGGTGCCTGCTGAGTTTGCACTTGGAAAGGCGCATGAGGCGTTTGATGATGCTGGGAATATCATTGATGACAAGGTGGCGGAGATGGCTGTGGGTGTTGGGCGTGAGATGGTTCGAGTTTGTCGGGCGTTGAAAGTATAAGGAGAGTGTGATGGGCAAGGTTGGAGTGATACTGAGTGGGTGTGGTGTGTTTGATGGGTCAGAGGTTCAAGAGGCGTCGGCGTTGTTGATTGCTCTTGCCCAGCACGGGATCGAGTATCGGTGCATGGCGCCGGATATTAACCTTGCGGTCATTGACCATATCAAGGGCGAAGAAACCGGGGAGATGCGGAATGTGCTTGTAGAATCGGCACGGATTGCTCGTGGGGAGATTGATGATCTCAAGGATGTTCAGGGAACCGATTATGATGCGTTCTTTTTGCCTGGTGGGTTTGGAGCGGCGAAGAACTTGTGTTCGTTTGCCATCGATGGTGCGGATTGCTCGGTGAACTCTGAGGTTGAGCGGGTGCTCAAAGAAGCGAATGATGCGGGCAAGCCGATTGGGTTTATGTGCATCGCTCCGGCATTGGGGGCGAAGGTCTTTGGAGAGAAACAGATTAAGGTGACGATCGGGCATGATGCGGGGACTGCCGAGGCGATTGGTCAGACTGGGGCGGTGCATGTTGAGGCCGATGTGACGGAGATTGTGGTTGATGATTCGATGAATGTGGTTTCGACGCCGGCGTATATGGAAGCGACGGACCCGGCACAGGTGTTTGCTGGGATCAGCGCGTTGGTGGAGAATGTTGCTGGGCGGATTGGTTGATTTCTCTGGGTGCCACTACTCGCCGTCTTCGGCGCAGTAGTGTCTTTGATCTACGGGGTACATTTGAAATGCCGAAGACACTACTGCGCATAAGAATGCGAGTAGTGGCACCCTTTTAATGAATGATTTTCCCGTTGCAGATGACGAGATCGACATGGGAGCCGCCGAACTCGTAGCCGAGTTGGCGTTCGTCGGTGTGGCGGAGCATGATGAGATCGGCGCGGTTGTTGGGTTTGAGCTTGCCTGTATCGCAGTGGCAGAGGAGTTGGGCGGCGTTGGTGGTGCAGGCGGTGATGGCTTCGGCGGCGGTGATGCCGAGGTTGCGGACGGCCAGTGCGATGGCCATGGGCATGGAGAGGCAGGGGGCCGAGCCGGGGTTGGCGTTGGTGGCGATGACGAGGGTGCCGCCGGCGTCGATGAATGCTTTTCCGTCGGCGTAGCGGGCATCGACATGGAAGCCCGAGCAGGGGAGCATCACGCCTGTGGTTCTGGATTGTGCCAAGTGTTTGAGGGATTCGGGTGTGCTGGCTTCGAGGTGATCGACGCTTAGGGCACCGAGTTCTACAGCCGCTTCAAGCATGCCCAGTGCATTGAACTGGTCGGCGTGGATGCGAAGTGAATGACCGAGGTCTTTGGCGGCTTTGAAGAGGCGGACGGTTTCATCGACGGACCAGGCGCCCTCTTCGGTGTAGGCGTCGATGGTGATGCCGGGGTATTTTTCGTGAATTGCGGGGAGGGCTTCGTTGATTGTTTGGTCAACGAAGTTGGGAACCTCTGGGTCTTTGGCGTGTCCGATGCAGGCGGTGGGGGAGATTCGGCCTGGCCATGATTTTGAGGCCAGGGTGATGGCGTCGAGCATTTTGAGTTCGTCGGCGGTACTTAGGCCATAGCCGGATTTGATTTCGCAGGC
>JALSHW010000037.1 GCA_026982035.1 Phycisphaerales bacterium
CAAAAACCATGCCCCAGTTCGGATAGCAGGCTGAAATTCGCCTGCTTGAAGCCGGAATCGCTAGTAATCGCGTATCAGCTACGACGCGGTGAATACGTTCCTGAGCCTTGTACACACCGCCCGTCAAGTCATGGAAGCTGTTAGTGCCCGAAGTCACCTCGTTTCAGGGGTGCCTACGGCAAGAATGGTGACTGGGACTAAGTCGTAACAAGGTAGCCGTAGGAGAACCTGCGGCTGGATCACCTCCTTTCTAAGGGATTTCCTTAGACTCGATTGTACGAGACCTCATTTGGGGAATCGTCCCGGTGCGAGCCGGATCGAGACTATGAGCACATTCTTGCCCTCCATATACATTGATCTCTCGCGAGGTTCAATGGGAGGATAATGATTCAGTAATGAATCGTGAAGATGGACCCAACTGTTCACCGGTCAAGAACCGCGAACGAAACCTGCTTGAAAGAGCAGGTTTTTTCGTGCGCTGATTTTCCCACATCCCAATCCAAACACGCTCAATCATCCAGTTCTGAGGCACCTGTCTTGGGCGGGGCCGGGATTGAGAATCTATTAATGTATCTCCATTCCATCCCTTGGGTTCCCGCACGATTTGAAGAAACCTGCTCAGGGATCATCACCTTGACAGGTACATCTTCGAATATGAAGGGGATACCAAGCATTTTCTTGTACCCAGGATTCATCTCGGCGAGAGAAGGATCAGGGCGGTATATCACATCGATCATGCCTCGCTCCACAGCTTTCTCCCAAAACTCGGCCTGATCGATATATGGTTTGAGCCAACCGGCTTCTTCATCGTGATATTGTGGCCAAATTTCAAGACGGTATCCAGAATCAAGAGACGATATGATTGACGGCCCAGCAATCTCTTGGTCATCGATCCGATAGTTGATTGTGCCCATCAATGAAAGCCCCTCGGCTATCGAGTGTTCAATTTCTGCAAAGGCGAAACTGACACTTCTGATCGAGTTGTGCTTTGCCATCCCGACGACCTCTGTCGGCACCATCAACTCGGATATGAATAGATTCTCGATCAACTCAGACCCAACTGTTTGATCAGATTCAATCTCGATATATTTTGCTTCAGAATCCAATCGCTCGACATCATGCCGGAGTTCTGTGTCCCATCGGTATATTTCTACGCCTTCCTTTGAAAGCACATATTCAATCGGGAAACGGAATGTGATCCGGTCTTGGTCTGCGGGGATCGGAATTTTCGATCCAAAGGCTCCAACCATCTGGAATGGGAACCAATACTGTGACCCCGTGCCCATGTACCCATGACGGCTGACTTTAGAATCGTCTGTAAGCACCCTGTAGACTCTCATGCTCAGATCCCAGTGAGTTTCATGTCCGCCGTACAGATTCCTACGAAACTGGTATGTCCCCTCACCTCTTGTGCTTCGTGCATTGATTTGATAGCTCAGAGTATCTGAACTCGGGCCGACCCTCTCATGGGCAACAATAAAGTGCACTGTTGATCCCTCGACGAGTTTGCCGAGAGTTTCGTTGTCAACTGCCCCGTTCTCTACCCCATACACAATCACATCTCCCCAAAACTGGTCCCAGGGGACTGATTCGTCGGCTTGGAGTTTGAAGGCGTGGCCGATGAGTTTTTGGAGGGCGTTGTCGGAGACTTGGCCTGGGATGAGGCGGTCGTGGAGGGTTTGGAGGGCTTTTTGGTCGCCGGTGGTGGCGAGTTTGGTGAGGAGGGACTCGGGGAAGTGGTTGTAGATGTTGATGTTCTGGATCGAGGGGAGTGTGGAGAGTTTGGGCCAGGCCAAACCCGTTGCCGCCGTCAGAAGGAAGAGGATTGAAGCGAGGAGGGCGAGTTTGCGTTTTTTGCGGAGGCCTGGGGTGATGGCGGGGGTGTTTGTGCGGAGGGTGGTGCCGCATTCGGGGCAGGGGGTTGGATCGGTGAGGTCCAGGCCGATGAGATCAAACTTGCACTTGCGGCAGTGCGGGTTTGGGGAGATGAGTTTGCCTCGGATGGCGATGCGGAGGAAAAGCAGGCCTGCGAGAGCGGCGAGGGTTGAGAAGATCAATATGGTCAAGAGATTTGAGGTGGTCATGGAAGCGTATTGTACGCTAATCCTCGTTTGATGTTCGCCATTTCGGGTCGTTGATCCGGGTCATCCAGATTTGACCATAGGTATCGACGAGTTCGACCGAGACATCACGAAAAATGAGCGTGGTGTCGAGAATGTGGTCAATCGTGGGATTGCTCTCTGCGATCGTTGGATCAGGTCTCAAAATCACATCCACTCTACCAACTGTTTTGATCAAAGCCAACATGTCGGCGGCTTGGCTGGACGCTTCAGGATCATCGGGATCAGCATTCCAAGTGGCCGTTGTGGCATGGATACCTTTGCCGCTTTTTTGCTCGTGGATTATTTTTGCGATCTGGACCTCTCTGTTCTCTGTGCCGTCAGCGATCCTGATGAACACGCCAAATGCGAGGGGCTCAGGAAATCCATCGCTGGTCATGATTGAAAACCCAAGTATCGGCGTCCAACTTTCTCGATCCGGATGAGGTTCATCAAGCACTCGAACGGCCGAGATTGTGTAATGTTCTTTGAGATGTTGCACACTCAGTGAGTCTGTCAGCATATCGACCAGCGGCGTGCCTTCTTCGATAATTCGCACAAACCGGTTGATGGTCATGGATTTGTAATGTCGGATGGTGCCCTCTGGGTTCTCTGTAGAAGAGAAAGATGAAGATTCCAGTGCAAGTTCAAGGTTGATGGTGATTGGCACTTCTGTTCCGGGTTGTGCCATTAGTTTGGGGGCGATTGGACGGATATCGACCGCACTTGTGTAGCTCCAGTGTCCATTCGATCCTGGGACACTGATCCCTGTATGCGATATCCAAAGCGGCTTGCCGTCGGGGCGATAGTGTCTGGAAGGTTCTGTCCCGATCGAAGAACTCACGATGCCGATCTTGAGTGCATGGCCGGTTTCTGTTCCGTTGAGGGAGTGGATTTTGGCTGGTGTAATCCTGGCTAACAACTTGATCTCGGTTGAGCCGCGGACCAGTCGGTCTCGCATTAAGAATTGGATGTCCAAGGCGTGATCGAGGTATTGATTGACCTGCTCGTCGGTGAGTCGGTTGGTGATCCAGGCATCGGCGAGCACCTCGCCGAGTATTGGATTCCATGGAGCGAGTGGGTCGGTTTGGATTTTGAGCCCATGATCAATGAGTATGTTCCAATGTGCATCGCTCAATGGCGGTGTCCGAGTGATTCGATTGACCAGTTCATCAAGAGCGCCTTCTGAGTTGAGTGTTGAAAGATGTACGATTGCTGTGTCAGGAAGTCGGGCGTAGATGATGGCGGTATTGCCGCTGATGCCAATGATCATTGAAGAAATTCCGGCCAACAACAGTACCAAAGAAGCGATAAGCCCAAAGCGAGAACTTCGGCGGAGGGTGGTTCGGCGGGAGGATTGGGTGTGGATGGGTTGGCCACACTCGGGGCATTTGTTGCCTTGGGTGTCTATTGGAGAGCCGGTGAGGTCGAACTTGCATTTTCGGCAGAACTGGCCTCGGCCAACGATGCGTCCTCGCCAGGCCGATGGAAGAAGAATGAGTGCGATGGTGATCAGGGCCAGGCCGAGGATGAACATGGATTCAGTATACAGGAATTATCGTGGAATGGTTGCAACGCTGAGGCATTGGTGTATAGGCCGGTCGTTGGTGCCGGACCTTATTTTTTTTTCTTTGGGGGGTGGCGGACGATGTTGCCTGTGACGAGGTAGATGACGCCTTCGGCGATGTTGCCCAGGAGATCGCCGACCCGTTCGAGTTCGCGGGCGACGCGGTAGATCAGGAGATAGTTGGAAGCCAAGGAAGCGTCTTGCTTGATGAGGTCTTTGATTTCGTCGAAGGCCTGTTTGTCGAGTTGATCAATGGCGTGATCCTGCTTGACCACCGAACGCGCCAACTCTTCGTCGGTGTTGACGACTGCGCGGAGAATCTGTTCGCACATCACCGGGATACGCTGACCCATTTCTCGGAGGGATTCGGGCCATTGGGGGATTGGGTGTTCGATGCGGGCGATGATCTTGCGGATCGACGAAGCGTGGTCGGCGACACGCTCGATGTCGGTATTGACGCGGAGAATGAAGGTCAGCAATCGGAAGTCGGCGGCGAATGGATTTTTGAGTGCCAGAATTCGATAACATTCCTGCTCGATCTTGACTTCTTCTTTGTCGATCTCTTTTTCGATTTTTGAAATCATGGATGCGGTGGATTCGTCGAGTTCCCAGAGTGAATCGATGGCGGATTTGATGATCTCGATGGCCTGGGCCGCTTCGCGGATCATCCGTCGTCGGACCATGGCCAGGTCGTCATCTAGCGAGATGTCCGTTGAGGGCAATGGAGAAAGTGATTGGGGGTCGGGTTCGTTGGGCATGTTCATCCTTGAAGGGCTTGCTTGAAAGGCGTGATTTTGATGCGATATTGTATCTGATTCTTCATCGTGTTGTGTCAAGAGTGTGTAAGAACTGGTGCCCAATATGTGGATTTCGCAGGCCTTAACAGGCCTTGGAGGGTTGATTGGCCCATTGGACGAGAACTTTGGCGATGGCCATGGGGGAATGGGTGGGTTTGTTGGGTCGGGCGTAGAGTTCTGCGTAGCTTTTACCAGCGGCCGTGCGGGCGTTGGTCTGGGCGAGGTGGGCTTGGATGATTCGTGTGTTGGCTTGGCAATCGGCGAGATGGTCGGCGAGTCGTTCCGGGTCGGCGGTCAGGAACACGATGTCGTCGCCTCGGACACCAAGGGCCCGGACGCGGAGTTGTTGATACGAAGCCCGAACGCGGGCGTGAAGAATCAGCCGGCGGACGAGTTCAGGCGGCGCGGTGTAGGCGCTGGTCAAGTCCTCGACAACTTGGTCGATTTGTGATTGATCTTTGGCGTTGGCAAGGCGGCGGTAGACCTCGATGCGGCGGGTGTCGGAGGGGATATAGCTCTTGGGAATGTAGCCGATGAGCCCGATGTCCACGCTGGTGTGGGTGATCTGGTCGATGGGTTCGGCGCTGGTCAGTTGTTCGACGGTTTGGTCGAGGAGCTGACAATACATTTCGTATCCAACCGAAGCGATGTGTCCGGATTGTTCGGCGCCGAGCAAGTTCCCCGCGCCGCGGATTTCCAGATCGCGCATTGCAATCTTGAATCCGGCGCCGAGCATCGAATATTCTTCGATGGCTTTGAGTCGCTTTTGAGCGATTTCTTTGACGGTGCGGTCTTCGGGAAGCAGAAGATAGCAATAGGCGCGATGGTGGGAACGACCGACGCGGCCTCGGAGTTGGTGGAGTTCGGATAAACCGAAGCGGTCCGCGTCGTTGATGATCATGGTGTTGGCGGTGGGAATGTCGATGCCTGATTCGATGATGGTTGTGGAAACGAGAATATCTGCCTGGCGGCGCATGAACTTGAGCATGACTTGTTCGAGTTCATTGGAATCCATTTGGCCATGACCGAAGATGACTTTGGCGTTGGGCACAAGCGCACGGACATCGGCGGCGACGGACTCGAT
>JALSHW010000038.1 GCA_026982035.1 Phycisphaerales bacterium
ACCACTCGGAGGCGTCCATCCCGAAAAATACGGCAACCAAAAAAACTGGTACGCAGGCGAACCCATCGCCTTTCGCCGCTCACCGCTCCGCGTCGATGTTCAAATCCCAACCGACGACACCGGCGAGTCCACTTGGACACTCACCTTATTCATCATGCACCACAAGTCAGGTCGCCACAACGACTACTGGCGAGAAGCCGAAGCCACTGGAACCCTTGAACTGATCAACACGGTTCTCAAAGAAACCCCAGACCGCCCCATCGTCATCCTCGGCGACTTCAACGCCGAACCCAACGCAGCATCCGTCCAAACCTATCTCAAGGCGGGCTTTGTGGATATCTTCGCCGATCATGCCAAATCCGACCAAATCCCGACCCATGAATCCGGAAGACGCATCGACCTGATCCTCGCCAATTCAGCCGCTTTGGAGCGAATGAACACCGAATCGGCCTTCGTCTATGGCACAGCCGCCCGCCCAAAGGGCACCAGCTGGCGAGACCTCGACACCTTTGAGGGCTACGCCTCGGATCATTACCCCGTCAGCGTGGACATGACCAAATAGAAGAATCAGGAGTTTTCGACCAACCCGCAACGGAATCACCCAATCTCTGATACACTGACGGGATGGGCATTGGAGATTCCAGAAACCGTGTGTAGAATACTGGCCCATCCAAACCAACCGGACCGGGCACAACTGGATACTGACATGGGATCAACCGCATCGGCCAAGACCCACGATTGAAAATGAGGCAGGACGCATGAGTGACATAAAACCGTGGCAAATCGTTGTGATTGTGGTCGCGATCGCAGTGCTGGCATTCTCTGGATGGAGAATGATGACCGGCAACAAAATCGCCAAAGGCCCACAGGGCTACATGACCGTCGATGTCCTCACAGGCCAATTATACCTAATCAAAAAGGGCAAAGCCAAAGGCATGCTCCTCCCCGCTCTCCACCCAGAAACCAAAGAACGCACACTCTTTCCAGTGGTCCAAAAAGAGGGCTCCGATGAATGGAAGCTCGATGCTGGATACGCCGAGTTTATGCCTGAGCAACTCCAAATCGAGGCCAAAATCGGCAAGGGGTATTCGATGGAATTCCTTGATACCGACCCAATTGTCCATGTTTTAATGAAATAATTTGTGTGCAGGACACAATTTTGATAGACTCACGATTGAACGAAATACACAACACCACCAACACGCTTACCCATCTCGCATACATAGGGAGATTGACATGAAACGCCAACCCAAGGCCTTTACCCTCATCGAACTGCTCGTGGTCATCGCGATCATCGCACTTCTGATCGGCATCCTTCTCCCAGCCCTAGGCCAAGCCAGAGCAAGCGCACAAAATCTTGTGTGCAGTTCAACCATGAAAAGTTTGGCAACCCTCAACGCCCTCTACGCCGGCTCAAACCGAGAGTACTACTCCAGCCCGGTCAATGTTGGTGCCCGATATACCGGGCGCGTCGTTGTTCAAGGGGAAGGCCTCGTATTTGGCAGCACTGCTATGGAAGGCAACTCCACAGATATTACGCCAACCACAACCCAAGACTGGATTTCCCCCATTGTTGGTGATTCCGCAGGTCTTTCAACGAACAGATCGCAACGAACCCGTGACATCTTCAACACCCTTGGTTGTGCCCGTGCAAATGTGTTTAACGACGCCCCCCACCGAGGTCAAGTCCCTGGCGATATGAATGATTTTGAGATCATTGTTCAGGAAGGCATCAAACAGATCAGCTACTTGATGCCAAGCGGATTTGCGCATTTTCCTCAGTCTGATAGAGCATATGTAGCAGGGCTTGCCCAAAGAGTGCCAGGTGATATCGTGGTCGCTCCGGTGATAGGTGGCATGCTGTCGCATACAGGCAGTTCTCAACAACCCAGAGGGTTTCGTCACCGCATGGATCGTGTTGGGATCAGTGCCTCAAGTAAAATTATGTTCTCAGATGGGACACGCGTTTGGAGTGATGACAGGGGCTTAACCTTTGACCCGGCCACCAATCCAGGTTTCTACGGTTCTTTCACTTCCTCCTCTCCAATCTTTGAGGAATCGAGTGCCTATGGCCGCTCAAGCCGGCGGACTACAGGAACAAACAATATTGCCCTATCTTATCGCCACAGCGAAGCCATCAATACCGCCCGCTTTGACGGCTCAGTCAACTCGATGTCCCAGATCGAGTCTTACACCGATCCAAACCCATGGTTCCCCACCGGAACCACATGGAGTGGCAACACGAACACCGTCGAATCCGAGGCCTTCATGGAAGCCCAATCCAACGGCCGACCAAATCCGAAGATTCAATAAACAGCCCGATAAATATCCAAACCAATCACCCCTCGCGTTTGAGGGGTGTTTTTTGTTCGGGCAAAGGACGGGTTTGAGACCAAAAGTCCAAATTCTTCTTCACAGAAGCTTAAAAGTTCAAAATTTGTCTCCGGCCATCGGGCAAACTATGGTACTATCAGTATTCGAAATCGACCGGAGTATGGGTGTTTCCGAAGTTCCTGACCTGTTCAGAGTCTCATCCATTCGCCGCAAGAATCGAACATTGTGTTCTTGAGAGTGAGAAGTATCACACACCAACTGGAGAGAAAAGAATGAAACTGACAATCGCAATCGCCGCCCTCGCAGGCATCGCAACGGCCGCAAACGCTGGCATCACCATCAACGAAATCCTCGGCAACGGCCCAGGCAATGACTCCGAGTTCATCGAACTCTACAACACCACCGGCGCATCTGTTGACCTGACCGGCTGGAGCATCGAGCTCTGGGAATCAGACATCGACAACCCCAACTATGGCTCCGCCGACGCTGGCGCACCATACGCCCTTTCGGGTTCAATCGATGCAGGCGGGTACTTCACCATCGCCAACGCACAAGCCCAAGCACTGATGGCTTTTACCGCCAACATGACCTTTGGCAACAACTCCATCGAAAACTCGTCATACACCGTGATCCTTCGTGACAACATGGGCAATGCCATTGAATCACTCTTTATGACCGACGGCGACGCTGGCGATGCCGCCAACGATGCTGGCACTGGGATCATCGCAGATTCAACCGTCGGCCCTGACGGCACCTTCCTCCCAGCCGGCGCCTACCGCCTCGGTGATGGCAACGCATCATGGGGTATCCTCGCCTTCAGCCAGACTCCACCAAATGCGACTCCAGGTTCAGCCAATGTCCCAACTCCAGGTGCCCTCGCGCTCCTAGGCCTCGGTGGCCTAGCAACCGCTCGTCGTCGCCGCTAATTTCTATAGCAACGACAGACGATCGATACAATCTTGATCCCGCCGTCCATATTGGGCGGCGGGTTCTTTTTTACCTATGCTCAAAGACACACTTGGAGGATATCGATATGTCAACACAACAGGTACTCGACTGGCTCACTGAAAACGAAACCCAGTCCATCGAACGCTTCATCCAATGGCTCAAAATCCCATCCATCGGCACCGATCCAAAGCACGACCCCGACACCGCCAAAGCCGCCCAATGGGCCGCCGATCATCTCAAAGAATCCGGCTTCAGCGTCGAGCTCAAGTCCACCGGCACCAAAGACAACCCAGGCCAACCCATCGTCCTGGCAACCTCACCCGGAGACGACGACTACACCGGCCCCCATGTCCTCTTCTATGGCCACTACGATGTCCAACCCGTCGATCCCGTCGAACTCTGGGATTCGCCACCCTTTGAACCCACACACCTCCCCGCAGACGACCACGCAGGCGAACGCATCGTCGCCCGCGGCGCCTGTGACGACAAAGGCCAAGTCCTCATGTTCCTCGAAGCCATGCGCGGCTGGCACCAAACCACCGGAAAACCCGGAGGAGGCGTCCGCTACACCATCCTCCTCGAAGGCGAAGAAGAATCCGGCTCCGTCAACCTCGAACAGTTCGTAGACGACCACAAAGACACGCTCTCCAAAGCCGATGTCTGCCTCATCTCAGACACAGGAATGCTCGGACGCGGAAAACCCGCCATCACCTACGGCGTCCGAGGCCTGGCCTACATCGAAGTCACCCTCATCGGCCCAGACCAAGACCTCCACTCCGGACTCTGGGGCGGCAAAGTCCCCAACCCCATCAATGAACTCACCAAAGTCCTCGCCCAACTCTGGGATCAAGACCGCCGAGTCACCATCCCCAACTTCTACGATGGTGTCCGCGAACTGACCGCCGCCGAACGCCAAGCATGGCAAGAACTCGGCGTCGATCCCGTCGCCGCCCTCAAAGGCATCGGCCTCCCACCAGAAGCCAACATCGGCGAAAAAGGTTTCAACTCCATCGAACGCGAGTGGGCCCGTCCAACCTGCGACATCAACGGCATCATCGGCGGCTACACAGGCCCAGGCGCAAAGACCGTCATCGCGTCCAAAGCAAGCGCAAAACTCTCCTTCCGCTTAGTCGACGATCAAGATTCCGAAAAAATCGCCGCAGCCGCCATCCAATGGTTCAAAGACCGCACCCCTCCGGGCTGCACATGGGAATTCGAAAATCACGGCGGTGGGGCACCAGCAACCTGCGCCACCGAATCGACCCCATTGCAAGCCGCGTTCCGCGCCATCGAACGCGCCTGTGGCATCAAACCAGCCATGATCAAATCCGGCGGCTCAATCCCCGTCGCCGGCTTGCTCAAAACAACCATCGGGCTGGAAACAATCTTTATGGGATTCGGGCTCGAAGACGACCGGGTTCATTCCCCCAATGAAAAATTTGAACTCGATTGCTTCCGAATGGGAGCCAAAAGTCACGCCGCTTTGGTCGAAGAACTCACCAACTCAACATCCGATTGATCTTCCGCTTCTGTCGGTGTTTCTTCAGATTCAGCCGGGAGTTCTGTGGCTTCAAGAACCGTTTCTGGGGCAATTTCGCCCTTCAGTTCGGCCAAGTGCAGCGTCTGTTGGTTTTGGAGAATCTCCACCCGGTTGCGCAAATCATGCAGGGTCGTCTCATGCCGAATCACATTCCCATACACCGAATACAGCGACAACATGCATATTGCAGCCGCAATCACGGTAATCAGTATAATCATGGTCCCTGAATCGAGCATTGTGCTGATATGATCGGACGATTCATCGAGAAACTTGCGAACCGTATGCAATATTGTTCGCCACGCCATAGAATCCACACAGCGGCCGCTCGGATGGAACGGTTTAACAGGAGGACCCCCGAGTTGCGTTGCCGGAAATCTGTACTCAATCGGATTATGTGCGTGTGCCTTCTGCTGGCTTTGATGTCATCATACGCACCCTCGCAAACCACAGGTCTCGATGACGCCCAAGGCACAGGCCAGGTCCAACTCTCGGTCATGAACCTCGGCGTCGGTGGAATGATCCGCTTAGGAGACTGGGCAGGTATCCAGGTCCAGATGATCGACCAAGGATCAGCCCAACGCGAAATCATCCTCCGCGTCACCATCCGAGACTCCGATGGCGACGATGCCCAGTACGATCGGGTGGTCAGTGCCAATCCCGGACTCCCCCAAAGCTTC
>JALSHW010000039.1 GCA_026982035.1 Phycisphaerales bacterium
TTGGGGGGGCGGTGGTGCTCAATGATCAATCGGTGGTCGGGAAGCGTGCCAAGGTTGCTGGGGGGGCGATTGTGCTTGAGAGTGTGCCTGAGGGTGAAACTTATGCGGGGATTCCGGCGATGCCTGCGCGGACGGCGTTGCTCAACTACGGGGCGTTCAGAGAACTGAGTTCGTTTGTTCGGAAGGTTGAGAAACGACTCAAGAAACTTGAAGCGGATGATGGCTCTTGAAAGAACACTCCAGTCTTCGGCGGCTGTAGAGGGTCTGGGACTCTTTACCGGGGAGCATTGTCGGTGTGTGATTCATCCGGCTGAGATTGGTCGTGGGGTTTCATTTCAATATCACGGGATGCAGATTCCGGTGGGGGTTGATTCGATTTGCCATCGGCCTGTGCATCGGGCGTTTGAGGGGATGCCGGCTCGGTGCAGCGCGGTGGGCAATGGTGAGACGACGGTGTGGCTTGTGGAACATGTGCTCTCGGCGTTGACGGGGCTTGGGATTTCCAATGCGGTGATCGAGGTGAGCCATGGTGAACTTCCGATATTGGATGGCTCGTCGCTTGGGTTTGTTGAAGCGATTCAACGAGCGGGTATTGAAGATCAAGATGCTCCTGTTGACCCTCTTGTTGTTTCCAAGCCGGTGCGGGTTGGGTGTGGAGATTCGTGGATTGAGGTGGTGCCTGCTGAGTTGTGTTCGTATGAATACACGATTGATTATGGGGTGGGTTCGCCGATCAAGCGGGCGACGGTTCGGTGGGATGGGGGTGTGAAAGATTATATTGAGCGGATTGCGCCGGCTCGGACATTTTGTTTGAAGCATGAGGCCGAGGCGTTGGTTGCCGGTGGGTTGTTTGGGCATGTTGAACAGGGGGAGATGTTGGTGTTTGATGATGATGGGCCGATGGACAATGGGCTTCGTCATGTGGATGAGTGTGGGCTTCACAAGTTGTTGGATTTGATTGGGGATGTGGCGTTGATCGGCAGGCCGATTGTTGGGGAGATTCGGGCCCACAAGTCTGGTCATGCGCTGGCGCACGAGTTCGCAAAGGCGGTTGTTCTGGCGCAGTGACCTGTTTTGTGCGCCTTTGTGGCTTGGAACATGCTGATTTTTGATCGGGTTGGGCACTGATTCGGATACAATTCAATCCCCCCCACTGTTTCTGTGCCTCGCAGTGTGTTTGCACGATGCGCTCTGTGCAAGTACGCTGAGTTATTGTTGGGCGTGGGAGATTTGGGATGTTGAATGGTTTGAAAGTGGCGGTGGTGTGTGGGGTTGTTGGTGTCGTTGGATTTTTGGGTGTTGGATGCGCCCCGGTGGGACAGTCGGTCGAGCAGTTGGGGTCGATGCGGGATCAGGCGGCCGAGATTCAGGGGAGTTTGCAGGGTCAACTTGATGAGTTGGCCTTGATGCGTGAGACGATTCCCGATGGGACGCAGCAGGGTGATGCGGTGGATGCGATGGCGGCGCAGGTCAAGGCGAAGTTGGCGGTGGTTGAGGCGGCGATTGTGCATGCTGATCAGGTGATTGAGGGGGTTGAGAATCCGAGTGATCCGTTGACGATTGCTGCTGGTGCGGTGTCGCCTTATGTGCCTGTGCCGTTGCAGGCGCCGTTGGTGCTTGGGGCGGCGTTGCTTGCGTCGGTGGTTCGGTCACGATCGCTTAAGAATGGGACGCGGTCGATTATTGAATCGATCAATTATGTGATGAAGAAGGATGAGTCGTTCCGGGCGGCGTTTGAATCCAATGCCGACACGATCCGGACGATTCAGACACCTGGTGCGCGGAAGATTGTGAACAAGTTGACACCTTGAGTTGGGTTAGTTGTTGTCTTTGAGTTTTGTTTGGAGGGCGAACTCGAGTCGTTGGTTTCCTGGTCGGATGGCTTTGATGCGGACGATTCGGCCGTCGCCGAGGTCGATGGATGCTGAGCCGAGTTGGTCGGGGTTGAGGTATGTTGATGCGAGTCGTGTTGGGATTCGTGTGGTGCCTGCGACGAGTTTGTGGATGTCGATGGTGAAGTGGCCTTGATCGTTGGTGCCTGGGGTGATGATTGCCCAGAGGATTGTTGAGCCCTGGGCGTGGGTGATCCGGGTGCCAACGGTCAGGCCTTTTGGATTGATGGCGATGCGGACTTGGTCGAGTTGTGAGAGCGATGGGTTGGATGATGTTGACGGTTTGGAAAAAGAAGTGATGGAGTCTTTGAGTCGGTGGGTGAGCCAGGAGTTGAGTTGGTCTTGGTTGATGGCGGCGGTCCAGTTGGATTTATCTGGAGCGCGCAGGCGGGTCAGGGCGGTGGTGATTCTGTTTTCGAGTTCGATGCCGTGTTGATTGGTGATGTTGGGGTTGTTGTCGAGTTGTGTCCACCAGGTTGGGGTGTTGTTGAGGGCGTTGAGTTTCCAGATGGTGAGTATGCAGAGGATGACCACCAATGCCATCGCGCCGAGGTATGCGAGGGTGACTCGGTCTCTTGGTTTGGAGGATTTGGATTTTCGGGCCGTGGGCATTGGAGACACTATAGAAAAACAGCCCGGAGAAACCGGGCTGTTGTGGATGAATATCTGATTTCCGGAACGAATCGCTGGATTAACGCTTCGAGAACTGGAAGCGGGCGCGAGCACCGGGCTGGCCATACTTCTTGCGTTCGACCTTGCGGGCGTCGCGGGTCAGGAACCCGGCATCGCGGAGGGCGGGCTCGAAGTTTGGGTCGTATCCGACCAAGGCCCGGGCGATTCCGAGGCGGACGGCTTGGGCTTGACCCATGTAGCCGCCGCCATGGCAGCGAACGATGACATCGAGTTTTCCGGTGGTTTCGGTGAGTTTGAGTGGGGAGACGGCGTCGGCGCGGTCGCGCATTTCTGAGAAGTACTCATCAATGGTTTTGAACTGCTTGCGCGTGATTTGGATTTTGACTTCGCCTTTGCCTTCGTTTGCGGCTGGGCGGAAACGGACGCGGGCGACTGCGCGCTTGCGTCGTCCGGTGCCCCACCACCAGCCGTGCTTGTCGGCGGGCTTTGGGTCTGGGAGGACGCGGGTTTGGATTTCTGCGGGTCCTGCGTCGGCGACGGTTTCGCCGGCGAGTTCTGGGTTGGTGATGGTGGTTTCGTATCCAGCCATGGGTTTACTATCCTTTTCGTATCTGTCCGCATCCACGAATCTCGGAACACCCGGGACCGCTTTGGACAGAGGTGATTACTTTGGGGGTTTACAGGGCCGTTGGGTTCACGCCAGCGTGGGGGTGATCGGCTCCGTCGTAGACTTTGAGTTTTTTGAGCATCTGGCGACCCAGGCGGCTTTTGGGGAGCATTCGGCGGACGGCTTCGGAGATGAGGAGGTCTGAGCGTCGCTCGCGGAGGTGGCCGTAGGATTCGGCGGACTGTCCACCGGGGTAGCCCGAGTAGGTGAGGCGGAGTTTTTGGTCTGCCTTTTTACCGGTGAGTTTGACTTGTCCGGCGTTGATGACGATGACGAAGTCGCCGCAA
>JALSHW010000040.1 GCA_026982035.1 Phycisphaerales bacterium
GGGGGTGTACTCTGGACGGTGCTTGCCCATGAGGACGGGTGCGATTTCGGCACCGAGGCGTCCAAGAGAAATATCGGTGGCGTCGATGATGTACCATTGTTTGGCGACATCGCCATTTTTGGCGACGAATGTCTGACGGCGGAGGTGGTGGCGTTGTGGTTTGGCTCCCATTGGGAATCTCCTGTCTGAAAGGTGGCCTTGTGGTCAATCGAAACGAAGGACGAGGCAGCCGCCTTTGTGGGGTGCTTGGTACGCTGCCTACCGGGCAGGGCGGGCTGTGATGGGTTCATCGCAGCAGATTTGTGACATTTGTGACATGGACCAGCGGGCAAGCCGTTGGTGAAGAGGAATTTAGGCGTTGGATTGGATGGGGTCAAATTGTTGGGGGAATCGGGGGATGGAAAGCGTGAATTGGCCCGATGAATGGGCATGGATGAACCAAATCAGTTTGCGAGCGGATACACCCAACCAGATACCGAGTCTTTGAGTGGGTCTGATCCCGGATCGGCGACTTCTCGGCTGATTGCCTTGGTGTTGACGGTGGTTTTTGCAGTCGGGATTATTCTGTGGCAGAATCTGCCTGAGGATACCCAGTACGGGATGTTTGGTGGGACGGTTCCGACGGCCACGATTGATGCGGAGCATCCGGCTCCGGGGCGGTTTGGGGGGATTGATCTGCCGGCGCGGATGTTTATTCGTGGGCACACGCTGTTGATGAGCCAGCCCGATGACATGAGCCAGATGGTGATGGACCAGTTTGCCGCGGCGCATTCGCCTGAGGATCTGGTGCGGACGATTCTGATGAGCGGGGAGTACGAAGGCCCAGAGGCGGCACTGGATCGGATAGCGGCGTTGGAGATTGAACTGCTGGGAACGGACGAAGAATCGTTGGATGCCACATCCAGAGAACTTGTGGTTGCTGAACTGGGGGCTTTGAAAACGATTTATACGGATGGTGCCGATTCGATCGGGCGGCCGATGCGGGATCAACTGGTGGCCCGGTATGGTGTGTTGGGACAGGCGGCGATCACGCATGGGATGGAGCATGACGATCCGATGCGCAGGCCGATTGTGACGGGGTTTGGGTGGATTATGGTGTTGCTCTTTGGGATGATGGGGCTTGTTGGATTTGGTTTTTTGGCGGGGATGGTGTTGTTGATTTTGGGGATTGTGAATATGGCTTCGGGGAAGATGAAGTTTCGGTTTGAGAAACCTGAGCCCGGTGGGTCGGTGTTTTTGGAGACTTATGCCTTATTTTTGGCGGGCTTTGCGGTGCTGTCGATTGGGATGTTGGCTTTGAGTGTGAAGGTGAATCCGAATCTTGCGGGTTTGGCGCTGCCGTTGCAATGGATTTTGATGTTGGTGCCGGCGTGGGCGTTGCTTCGGGGGATGGGGTTTCAACAATGGCGACGGGCCATTGGGTTGTATTCTGGTGAAGGGGTGCTCAAGGAGATCGGGTGCGGGATTGTGGCGTACATCGCGGCGGTGCCTTTGTTTCTCTTTGGGGTGTTGATTTCGCTGGTGGTGTTGATAGTACAGGGTGCGATGGCCTCGGGGAGTGGTGGGCCGATTGAGGCGCCGTCGAATCCGATCTTTGATTTGATCAGTGATGGGCCGGTGTTTGTGGTGGTGGTGGTCTTTGCTTTGGCGACGGTGTGGGCACCGATTACCGAGGAGCTGATTTTCCGTGGGGCGTTGTTCCGGCATTTGCGGGGGCGGTTGCACTGGGTATTGGCGGCGGTGGTTAGTGCGTTGTTGTTTGCGTATATGCACTCGTATGGGCCATTGTTGGTGGGGCCGATTATTGCGTTGGGATTTATGTTTGCGTTTATGCGGCAGTGGCGTGGGTCAATTATTGCGGCGATCACGGCGCACTTTCTTCACAATGCGACGGTCATGGTGTTTTTGATTTCGTTTATCAACCTGCTCAAAGACCCGATGATCTGAACGGTTTGATCCGTTTGAATCCATTTGATCATTCAGCGG
>JALSHW010000041.1 GCA_026982035.1 Phycisphaerales bacterium
GAAACGAATATGGGTCTTGGACACGCGGATCGTTGTCGGCGTGGGAGGTGACGATGGTGCTGCCGTTCAAGAGCGAGCGCATGATTGAGGCGACTTCGGCGGCGCCGGGTTGGTTGCGGGCTTGGTAGATTCGTTGGTCGAGGTAACCATGGGAGGCGCGGGCGGCGTCGATGGACATGGCGTTGGCAAGCAGAGCGGCGTCGACGAGTTGGGTGAGGTCTTGGTCGATGAGGGCGAATCGGGCGGCCATGAGGTGGGTGCCGTTGATGAGGGCGAGGCCTTCTTTGGCTTGGAGGGTGAGGGGGGCAAGGTTGGCGTTGGCGAGGGCCTTTGCGCCGGAGATTGTTGTGTTGTTGTGGATGGCTTGGCCTTCGCCGATCATGACTTGGGCGATGTGGGCGAGGGGGGCCAGGTCGCCGGATGCACCGACCGAGCCGAGTTCGGGGACGACGGGGGTGATGCCTGCGTTGAGCATGTTGAGGATTTGGTTGACGACCTGGACGCGGACGCCGGATTTGGCTCGGCTGAGGGAACAGGCCAGGACGAGCATCATGGCTCGGACGATTTCGGTATCGAGGGGGTCGCCGATGCCGGCGGCGTGGGAGCGGATGAGGTTTCGTTGGAGATTTTCGAGGTCGTCGGTGGCGATGCTTTTGTTGGCAAGGGAACCAAAGCCGGTGTTGATGCCGTAGTGGGGGAGGCCGTCGTTGAGGACGGATTCGAGCCCGGTTCGGCATTGGGTGATCTGGGCGGCGGATTCGTCGGAGAGTATGACCTGAGTGCCTTGGCGAGCGACGGCGGCGACCATTGCGGGGGTGAGGGTCAGGTCGGGGATGATGGTAAGTGTTTCCATGGGTGATTGTGGGCAGTGGATGCGGGTTCGTCCAGTCTGGTTGCTCTAAGATGGGGTATGGAGTTGCAGATTTGTCCAGAACGGTACCAGAGGGCCAATCGGGTGCTGATGATTCGACCCAGTGCTTTTGGGTATCATCGGCAAGCGGCGGCGAGCAATGCCTTTATGCGCAAGCCGAGTGTTGACGAGGCGAAGATCGCGGAGTTGGCCTTGTCGGAGTTTGATGGATTGGTTGATGCTTTGCGGTTGGCGGGTATTGAGGTGCTGGTGTATCAGGATACCAATGGCCTACCTGATTGTGTGTTTCCGAACAACTGGATGAGTTGGCACAATCCGGTGGGAATTGAGCCGGTGGTGATTACTTATCCGATGTGCAATGCGCTTCGACGGGCAGAGCGGTCTGATGAAGTGCTGGGCCTGATCGCAAAGAATCTTGGGGTCAATCCAGCACATTTGGATTTGAGTGGGTTGGAAGAAGACGGCGAGATTTTGGAGGGGACGGGGTCATTGGTGTTGGATCGAATCAATGGAGTGGCGTTTGGATGTCGATCTCCACGAACAACCGAGCGGGCGTTTGATGCGTGGTGCGATGAAACGGGGTATCAGGGAATCTCGTTTGATGCCTTGGATGGGGGGGGTGGGGAAGGCGAGCCAATCTATCACACGAATGTTTTGATGAGTGTCGGCCAGCGGGTTGCGGTGCTGTGCAGCGAATGTTTTTCTGATGATCAAGACCGAGATCGAGTGCTTTTGGCTCTGAGAAATGGTGATCGGCAGGTCGTTGAGATCACGATGGAGCAGATGGGGCGGTTTTGTGGGAATATTCTTGAATTGATTGATGGGGACGGTCAGCCAGTCTTTGCGATGTCCTCGCGGGCTTATGAGGGTTTTACCCCGCAACAGAAGCGGATTTTGCAAGATTCTGGGGCGATTGTTCATGTACCGATCCCAACGATTGAGGATGTTGGTGGGGGGAGTGTTCGGTGCATGATTGCTGAACTTGGGAGGGGTTGAGAATCAGGGCTGAAAGTGCATCGTTTTGGTGATTGGCCGGTATCATTGTTCCCCAGGGCTTCGGCCTGTGGATTGTGTGGATTTTCTCACGACACGCTTATCTTTCCCGAGGAGGAAACATGCGGACAGCATTACTCACTGCAAGTGCGATACTTGCGACATCGTCGATGGCGATCGCCCAGCAGGTCGAACCCATTGAATACACCCTCGACAACGGCATGCACTTCCTGCTCATGCCTCGTGACGAGCAACCCAACATCATCACCGCTGGCTGGATCAGCCCGGTGGGTTCGGCCAATGAACGCCCAGGAATCACGGGTGTCTCCCACTTTCTCGAACACCTGCTCTTCAAGGGGACCGATTACATTGGTTCCTCTGACCCCCAAGCGGACCAAGGGTTCCGCGATGAACTGACCGTCATCCGCGAACAAATGCGGGCCTACACCCTCGATGTGCAGTACAAGAGGATGTACGCTGGGGAAATCGACAACCCATGGGACCCGGCAAACGATACCGAAGAACTCCGTCAGATGCGTGCCCAGATGACCGCTTTGCAGGATCAGCAGGGTGAGATCACCATCAAGAATGAGTTTGACAAGATTTACACCGGCAACGGTGGATCGGGCATGAACGCTGGGACTTCATACGATTTTACGGTGTTCTATATCAATATTCCGTCGAATAAACTTGAACTCTGGGCTTGGATGGAATCGGACCGGCTCAACAATCCCTCTCTTCGTGAACTCGATGCTGAGCGATTTGTTGTGATTGAGGAACGCCGTCAACGGCTCGAAGCGACCGCAACAGGAAAGCTTGACGAGCAGTTCAACTCCATGTTCTGGGTGGCTTCGCCTTATAACTGGCCTGTGATTGGCTGGATGAGTGATCTGATGGCGTACACCGAAGATGAAATTCGCGAGTATTTTGAAACCTACTACCAGCCCGCCAATCTCACTGGTGTCATCGTCGGCGATTTTGAAATTGATGAAGCCAAACAACTCATAGATTCATATTTCGGACAACTCGAAAACAAACGGGCCGGTGCTGCTCCGCTCGTCACCCACTCTGTACCACTTTTGGGCGAGATTCGATTTACTGGCGAATGTGATTGTGAAGATCAAGTTGAAGTGCGGTATCGCTCGGTTCCTTTTGGACATCCTGACGAAGCGGCCTTGGATGTGATTGCCGACCTGCTCAACGGTCGAACTGGTCGATTGTACAAGGCGTTGGTTGAAGATCAGGAGATTGCGGCCTCGGCTTCGGCATCGAATCAATCACAGAAGTATGCTGGTTCTTTCTCATTCTCCGCAACGCCCAAGGGCAGCGCGTCGCTCGAAGACCTTGAAATCGCTTGGCTTGAGCAGATCGACTTGCTCAAAGCTGAGCCCGTCTCCGACCGTGAACTTCAAAAGATCAAGAATCAGGCAACCGCCGATACTTTCCGAGGCCTCCAGGACAACTCCTCACTCTTCTTTCAACTCGCCATTACCGAAGCGTATGGCGGATATGAATACCTCAACGAAATGCCTCGTGCGATCCAAGCGGTGACGGCCGAGGACATCATGCGTGTTGCCAATGCGTATTTCCCAAGCGATGCTCGTGCCGTGTCGATGTACACTCGTAAGGATGGCGGCGAAGTGACCTTGATTACCATTGAAGAAGTCGAGGCGTCGCTTCCTGAAGAGATGGCTGCGATGATCATGCCTCAGCTTCAGGGGCAGTTGGCTGAACTTGATGGGCTCAGTGCTGATGAACTTCGTGAAGCGATGGTCGAGATCGAATCTCAGAAAGAAATGATTCCGCCACCGATGCAAAAATTGATGGCCTTTATTCAACAAGAAATGCAAATCCGTCTCGATGCGATTGAGAACAATGGGGCTGATGCCTCCGAAGGTGGTGACGAATGAACTATTTCCGTACAACTGGTCTCCGTACAACAGCATTGGTCGCAGCGGCCTTGACCACATCGATTCTGACCACACCAATCATGGGCATGGTGTCTGATCGACCGTCGCATCCGTCTGAGATCGTCTTTGACGAGTTGAATTTCACTCCGCCGATGGCATCGGAGTTTCGACATGAGTTGTCCAATGGTGTTCCGGTATTCATCGCCGAGTCCAACGAGTTTCCTTTGGTGACGATCCGCTTTAGTTTTAAGGGTGGTGAGTACATGGTTCCAGCGGAGAAGGCGGGTCTGAGTTCGCTGGCCGGTGGACTGATTCGCTCCGGCGGCTCGGCTTCGATGAGTCCTGAAGAGTTGGACGAAGAGTTTGATTTCCTCGCCGCCAATGTTGGCTCAAGCATGGGCGACACCACTTCGGGTGCTTCAATCAACTGCTTGACGAGCAACCTTGACGAAGCGTTTGGCCTATTCATGGAGATGGTCCAGAATCCTCGTTTCGATGAAGATCGTCTTGAGATTCGTCGAGATCAAATCCTCAAGGCCTTTGAGTCTCGCAATGATGCGGGCGTTCAAATCGCAATCCGTGAACTCGGTTTCCTGATGTGGGGCGACGATCACTTTGAAGGCCGACAACCGACCAAGGAATCGATTGAGTCGATCACTGTTGAAGACATGAAGGCCTTGCATGCAAAGGTGTTTCATCCTGGCAATCTCATGATTGCCGTGACAGGCGATGTAGAAACCAGCGAAATCCTCGCGTTTCTTGAAGAAGCGATCAGTGGATGGGAAATCGGTGAGATTTCTCCAGACATTCCCAAGCCCACGCAGTCCTACGCCCCTGGGGTGTATTACTACGAAAAAGAGCAGCCGCAGGTGCAGGTGTTGATCGCTCATCGCGGGATTGAGCGGGATGATCCCGATGCCATTGATGTCGAGGTCATGAATCAGATTCTCGGCGGTTCTGGATTTACCAGCCGCATTACCAACACCGTTCGAACTCAGGAAGGACTGGCGTACACCGCTGGTTCGGTGTACTCCAACCGTGTGGAATATCCAGGCGTCTTTATGTCCTACTTCTTTACCAAGACCCCAACCACCGCTTTGGCGACTCGCTTGGTTTTTGGCGAAATCGATAAAATCCAGAAGGAAGAAGCGACGACCGAAGAGATTGAGATTATTCAGAATTCGCTCATTGAAACCTTCCCTCGCAACTTTGAATCCAAGCGGGCCATGATGGGGCTGTTTATGAGCGATGAGCGAACAGGTCGTCCTGCTGATTACTGGCAAACTTACCGCGACAAGGTTCGTGCGGTGACTGCTTCGGATGTTCAGCAGGCGGCCCTGAATCACCTTCATCCAGACCAGGCCGTCATCATGGTCGTTGGTCCTGTTGAAGAGATTCAAAAAGGCAACGCCGATTCAGAGGCGGATCCAGAGCGGGTTGCAACCATGGCTGAGTTCTTTGATGGGCAATTCACCCTGATTCCTGAGCGAGACCCAGAAACGCTCAAACCCGTTGATTCTGAGTAAAAATTTGGGCCATTCTTGAGTTTGGTCGTGTATATTCAATGGGCCCACTCGTTTTTCGGGTGGGCCTTTCTTGATCGAGTGATGTGCCATAGGGCCAGTGAGGAGACGAGCGTGAAGACACGATTGAAGTTGATGGGCATGATTGTCGGGCTTGTG
>JALSHW010000042.1 GCA_026982035.1 Phycisphaerales bacterium
CCGATGCACTCGGCTCCGGGGCCGTAAACATGCCATCTAAAAAAGTCTGAATATACAAATTCGTCCCCCCCACAACCACAGGCCGAACCCCATCACCAACCAACCGCCCAACCAAATCATCGGCCCGCCCCAACCAATCCGCCACCGTAAACCGTTCGCCCGGATCAACAATATCAATCAGGTGGTGAACTGTGCCGTCCATTTCCTCAGCCGTCGGTTTGGCGGTGCCGATATCCATCCCACGATAAATCTGATACGCATCCGCCGTCACGGCCTCACCCATCGGCAACCCCCGCCGCTCAAACTCTCGGCACAACGCCACCGCCAAAGCCGTCTTACCCCCAGCAGTCGGACCAACAATAACAGGATATCGAAACTCGCCAGACATACTCAAACTGTAGCCGATCCATCGAAAATCATATTGAAATTCACTTGGATCGCGCCGCCGGAAGGATGCCGATCAGCACCATCAAAACTCCGCCAGCAATGACCCAGAGCCGGGATTTTGGGGTCATGACCAATTTTTCGAGTCGGGAATATTGGGGAGCAAAGGCCGGGCGATCCAAGGCAGCAGGTTCGAGAAGTTCAAAAATCATCGGGTCGGCGCGATGGCCCGGCACAAGCAAGGCGTCGTGATCGGCGGGGATCATGCCGAGGTTGGACTGGGCGAGGAGGCCGAGGGTGTCGGGGTTTTTATTTTCGATGGCGGCGATCATGCCTTGGTAGGACACATTCCGTGCGATATTTTCTTGCTCGGCGACGAGCGCGAGATTCCGCTGATGGCGGGTCCATTCCAGATCAGCGTTGAGCGGGAGAATGGCGGCGGCGACGATAAGAATAATGCCAGAGATGAAAAATGCCCAGCGGGAAATTTCCGAGGCGGCGGAGTCGAACCGGGGGGTGGTTTGGGGGATTGGGATGGATTGCAATTGTTCCACATCGAACAATCGGCAAATTGGCGGGCTGGGCTCCAGTGGCACGAACCACCTTGTTTGTGCGCACGGAAGTGGATGTTAGTGAAGGGTGAAATTTTTTGTGTGTGGAGTAAAAAACCGGGAACACGAATATCGTGTTCCCGGTGGGGATTATGTAGGCAGATTATCTGGGTTGCTTGTTATGGCGTGCGAACGACATAAGCCTTGCCAGCTGGGACGACGCTCATGGTGTTTTTGTCACAGTCAGAGTGTGGTGGGTATGCAATATCGTTCCAAGTTGGTGGGTCCTCGTGGGTGTTCGGGTGAGCACCGGCTGGGTCGTACAGTCCTGGATCATAGCTTGGGTACCGATGTGCTTGTCTTGGGAAGCCTCGAATGCCAATGAATGCGTCGTCTTTGCCGTCTTCGGCGATGCCACTCCATATTGGCCATGCATTGAGATTGTCGGTGTTAATATGAATGCCGTTTTTATTGAACTTGGTATCGAATTTTTGTGTACACAGGTTCGCATGTTCAGGGATATATGAGGTGAGGATTGAGATGTCTGGGGTTATTGTGTTAATGTCAACAACAATTATCCCCTTTGTATTTGTATTATCGAGGGGAGTGCAGTTGGAGTCTTGTTTGCAAAACCCTCTGGTATTTGAGTTTGTGACCAAGAAGAGTTCGTGGTCTCCCTGGATATCCCCGTCGTGGTTGCCTGCTATTCGGAAGCCGCCGATGGCGGCGTATGCGGATGTAATGCCGATCTGTTGGTATGTTGTACTGAAATAGGCGATCGTTGATCGGCTGATTGCGAAGGCGTTTTCGTCATCAATGTGTTGAATATTATTGATGGATAAGGGGATGGAATATACGCCGTCTGCTTCACCGACCTCTGAGTCCCAGATTTCAGTCATTGCCAATGGTCGATTGATAACTCCGTTGTCATCTGTGCCGAATGTATAGGAGAGTCTTGAGTAGAGGTCTGGGATGACATGGGCTCTGCTTCTCCGTCTATTGTGGATGACAAAGTCTGGGTCGTCGTTTCCGTTGAGATCGATTCCGGCTTCGATTGATGAGCCGACGGCTGCCGTTTCCGAGGAGTAGCCGTCTGCAGAATCTCCGGCGAAAACAAAATCGGCGTGTTCGCTTGTGAACCCGATTTGATTGTCTGCCATCGGGCGAGTTTTTACTGTTTCACGAATAATAATTGGGCCGGCTCCGATGACGGCTGACGGATTAACTTGTGGTTGAATGTTTGGTCCAAGGTAGTACTTTGGAAGAAGATCTGAGAAGGCCAAGCCGCTGGCATCTCGGTTTATTCCCGAGTTGGATAAGAAGAGGTATACGGCACCTTCGTGTTTCACTGCAATCGGATTATCGTTGCCGTCTACCTCTCCACTATTGAACGGATCGTTTAAGTTGGTTTTGAATAATCCGTCACTGGTGTTGTGATTCCGGAAATGGTGTGGAGCTGAGACGACGAGGTCTAGGTTTCCGTCCCCGTCGACATCACCGGCGGGGTCGATGTCGTAACCGAAGTGGCGCCCGTAGAACTGCGGGGCATACAGCGGTGGGGTTCCGTCGTCAGTTTTGTATCCTTGGTGTCCAGTGATTCGTACGCTGTAGTCATCTTCTGAGTATTTGAGTGGGAGATCGTCTGTGATGCCATCGCTTCCCATCATGATGGGGAGTGCTGTTGAGTTACAGAAATCATCTGGGGAATCTTGGTTTATTCTTGTTTTGATGTTCTGGAAAACATCCTTTGTTGGCAGGAGGAAGATCCATGCAGCACCCGGGGCGTATTTTCGGCCGCCCGAACCCATGTAGTCGCCGTTGGCGGTATCTCGGTAGAACTTTGAGGCAAGAAGAAGATCTTGTTGTCCATCGTTGTTGAAGTCAAGGTCGAATCCATCGGAGGGGTCTGGTGAGTAGGTGGGGTTTTTCGGGACTGGGCCGTGGTGTGATTGGTATCCGAATTCGAGGGCCCTTTGATCTCCGGTTGAGATGGCGCCCTTGATTTCGATGAGTTTGACCCATCGTTCGGTTGGGTCGTTGTTCAGGTTGTATTGACTTGTAAAGGCCCAAATTTCAACGAGGCCGTCGTATCCGACGCCGTCTGCGAACGGGTCGGCAGAGTTTACTTTTCCATTGGCCGAGAGGAGGACATCGTCTCGGCCGTCGCCGTCGATATCGCCGATGGCGTTGATTTCGTGGGACCAGAGGGAGTTTGCGCGGTGTCCCCAAAAATTGTCTCCGATGCGCCTGGTATTGCTGTCGTAGGTTGCGACTGAGGGTTGGTTGAAGGTACTTTTTCGTTGGTCTGCGTTGTTGGTGTTGGTGTCATCGAGTTGCCCGGGACCGCTGTAGTCTGGTTTTCCCGACATGATTCTGACGAAACCTACATACTCTGCTTCGTGATTGAAGTGGACACGGCAACTGTTCATGTTGGCTTCGGTGAAAGCGAGTTGGGTGTCTCCGTTGTACCAGGTGAGTCCAAAGTCTCCGTATCCATCGTCGTCCACATCGCCGAGGCCGGACCCTGCGTAGGCAAGCACATCTCCGTATGGTTCAAAGTCGAGAGGGGCTCCTGAATTATCTGTTGGGAGAACGGGCGTGGGGACTGGTGATGTATACCAATCGCTGTCCCAGCGTGTGATTCTGTCGATGTCGTCGGCCCAGTTGATTTCCCCTCGGATGGACATTTCTACTTCTGGGGCACCAGCGGTGAATCGCTCTCCTGATCCTGCGGTTGTTGTGACACCTGGGTCTCCGAGTTGTATTTCTGTTTGTGCGATTGCGGTGGTTGAGCCACAGACCATAAGCGACAGGGCTGTGAGATATTTATATTGATGTGTCATGCTCGCTCCTTTTGAAAATGAACAGTGCTGTCTTAATCCTTATTTTACACTACTAGAAGTTTGGTTTTGGTGCTTGCCAATTTTGATGCTCTGCAGAATATTCATCAAAAATCTTTCCAACATCAAGACGAAGGTTTCTAGACGATTTGTTTAGTATGCAGGATCGGAGTTTGGGTAGGTTTAGAAGCGTGTGTTTATGGTGCGGGTTGGGGGGAGGCGGTGTGGGCGAGCATTCGGTTGAGGGCGAGGAGGGCTTGTTTTTGGGCCTCGGGGTGGACGGCGATGATGTTGTGTTCGATGGGTTGGTTGTCTTTGGTGGGTTGGCCGTCGGGGGTCAGGGCGCAGAGGCCGTCGAGGATCCAGAGGATGTGGGGTTGGTTGATTCGGTACATTGTTGTGCAGAGGCATTGGCAGTCGGAGAGCATGTTGACTTCGACGCCTCGGTCGCGGTGTGCGTTTGCCAGGCGGTTGACGAGATGGACCTCGGTGCCGACGGCCCACCTTGATCCCGGGGGGGCGTTGGCGATGGTGTTGATGATGAACTCGGTTGAGCCGGCCAGGTCGGAAAGGTCGACGACTTCTTTGGTGCATTCTGGATGGACGAGGATTTGGACTGGCTCGGTGTTCGGGGGGAGGTCTTTGTTGTCCTCGTGGATTTGGGTGCAGTGTTCTGGGGCAAAGAGCATGTGGACGCTGCAATGTCCTGCCCACAAGATGGTTGTGGCGTTGTATAACTGTTTGTCGGACGCTCCGCCGAGGGGGTGGCCTTGGTCTGTTTTTTTGGGGTCGTAGATGCAGGTGTTGTTGACGACATCGATGCCAAAGTTTGCGGAGGTGTTTCTGCCGAGGTGTTGGTCTGGGAGGAAGAGGACTTTTATATTTTCGTTTTCTTTGCGGGGGATGGTGCCGCCGTTCATCGCCCATTCAAAGACTTGTTGTGCGTTGGAGGAGGTGCAGCAGGCGCCGCCGTGTTGTCCTACGAACGCTTTGATGGCGGCGGTGGAGTTGACATAGGTGATGGGGATGATGCGGCCTTGCCAGTTTTGTTGTTTGAGAGATTCGTGGATGATGTCCCATGCTTCGACGGTTTGTTCATAGTCGGCCATGTCGGCCATGGAGCAGCCGGCCGACAAGTCTGGGAGAATGACTTTGACGGAGTCGGGGGTGAGGATGTCTGCGGTTTCTGCCATGAAGTGGACGCCGCAGAAGACGATGTGTTGGACTGGGGTTCCTGCTTGCGATCTTTCTTCGACTACAGAAGCCGCGAGTTGTGCGAGTTTGAGGGAGTCTCCGGTGAAGTCGGCGTGTTGGACGACGGCGTCCATTTGGTAGTGGTGGCCGAGGATGAGGAGTTTTTTGCCGAGTTGTTTTCGGCGTTGTTGTATGCGGGTGAAGAGTTCTTGCTCGGAGAGTTGGTGGTAAGAATCGGGGATGGAGGGTTGCCAGAGCATGTTTTGATTGTAGGAGGAGAAGAGAAGATTTTGCCACAGGGGGGGAGGAGGGATGGAGAAGATGGAAGCGAAAGTGTGCGGGGGTGGTTCCGAAGAAGTAGGATGTGTGGTGATGATGGCTGAGACGGGCTTTATTCCGATGGTGGGGTT
>JALSHW010000043.1 GCA_026982035.1 Phycisphaerales bacterium
AAAAGATCACGCCGATGTCCGTTGGGGTCAAGAATGGCGACCCCGGTGAGGACTTCATGGGTTGAGCCGCTCATCTGGTCGATGATCTGCCGGGCGTGGGCTCGATCTCTGGGTTGCCCGATGATCTGTCCGTCCTGAACACACACCGTGTCGGCGCCCAAAATGACCACCGAAGATTCGGAACCCGAATCCTCAATCATTCGGCTGCTGGAAATGGCTTTGAGATACGCCAAGGCGACGACCCATTGTTGGGCGGTACTGGCATCGCCTGGATTGAGTTCTCCATCGTCAACCGCCGCCGGATGCACGCGATGCTCGATCCCAGCATCAGCCAGCATCGTTCGACGCCTGGGCGACGAACTTGCCAGCACAATCACTGGAAAATCGCTTTGAATATCTGGATGATCAGGAGCTGCATTCATGGTCGTAGACAATGTATACCAAAGCCAACGGCTGAGGTTCACCCGATGGACTACTTTGTGCGTGTTTCTTTATTTTGCTGGTAGACACGCCAGTCAAATGTCTCAATCAAGGCGTCAATGGTCTCGTGGGTCGGAACTGGAACACCAAGGGCTTTGGCTCGATCGACGATCTGTCGATTGAGTTGACCGACTTCTGAAGGCCGACCTTTTTGAATATCATCGACCATCGATGGAAGATGGTGGGTGGATTTGGATGCCAGTTCCAACGCACGCTCGCGGAAATGTTCACCAAGGTCAATCCCCTCAGCCCGAGCGACGGCCTCCCCTTCATCGAGCATCCGAACAACCAACTCCCGCGATGGAGAATCAAAGACCGATCCAATATCGGCGTTGACCAACGCGCACACTGGATTGATCGCCGCGTTGATGATCCCCTTTGCCCAGACCGGAACTTCAATGCTTTCAAGGTATTGAGTTCCAAACCCGACTTCGGTAAACTTCTTTGCCAGATACTCACAGTCCGACCGAATCGACGCATCCAAACACCCAATAAAGTGCGGTGGATCGTGCATGATGATGTCCACCGTTCCATGATCATCACAAATCACGGCTCCATACCGCAGCACCATCCGCATCACTTTGGTCGTTCCGAGCATGTCCATAATGGCTCGACCGGGGTCGATGCCGTTCTGGTATGAGATCAACTTGACCTCTGGATGCCCGGCTTGGCGGATCTTCTCGCGGAGTGGAGCGAGCTCTTCACAGACTTCTGGCAACGAAGTGGTCTTGACTGCGATGAACAGGTATTGCACGCCTCCAATCTCACCAAGCTCGGCGGCATCGCGGACAATCATCGGCCGAGCGACGGCCTCAAGGGCTCCGGTGCATCGCACGCCATATTCAAATATTTGAGCCGCCCGTACTGGTTCTCGGCACACGATGGCCGTTGGTGCAAATCGTGAGGTGATCGCCGCAAGCGATGAGCCCATCGCACCGGCACCAATAATTCCAACTCTGGGTTGATCGGTCATGACCGATTGTATTCGGACAAACTCATATTCAATTGAATTGTCATCAAATCTGAGCACCAAAATCATACAAAAAAACACCCCGCCGAAGCGGGGTGTTGGGGGGTGTTGGGGGGTGTTGATGGTCATGCGACCAAGTTGAATGAACCAATCAATCGAAGAAGCTTGTGGCTTATTCGTAGAGGTTGGTGGCTTCGGTTTCGATGACCGGGCTGGTCAGGTTGTCCGAAGTCATTTCCAAGCGGAAGCGAACATCGCCAGCATTGTCAGCACGGACGGTGATACGCCATGAGGCCTGGCCACCAACTTCGAGGGTACCAACTGGGCTAAAGGTGATGGTCTGTCCAGCGATGCTGCCAGCGGTGGTGCCGGTCGAACCAACATATGCCTGTTCAGCAGGGAGGGTTGCGACGATGCGGACATTGGTGTCTTCTGCCGACCCCTGGTTGGTGACGGTGATGACATAGGTGGTCTGGCCGCCGACTTCGACTGGGTCAGTGATGTCGACCACTTCGAGGAGGACCGCTGGAATACCCTTGACGCCTGAGGTGCAGGAATCGGAGACCGATTCAGCACAGTTGGCGTTGGCGGTTGCCGAGGATGTGTAGTTGCCAGCATCGGATGCCTTGACGGTGATTGAGAAATCACGATCAGCACCTGGAGCGAGTGTACCAAAGTCCCAGACCACATGGCTGCCCGAAACGCGTCCGCCCTCTGAAGCACGAACAAGCGATGAACCAGCAGGAATGGTTGCCGAAGCGGTTGTGGTCGCTGCGTCGCCGTTGCCGGTGTTCTCGATGGTGTAGTTGAAGGTCATGTTGCGGCCGAGGAACTGGGTCTCAGAGCATTCCGATGAGATGGCAAGCTCAGGAGCGACAACGACGGTGGTTGTTGCGTCTGCACTTGCTTCGAGTCCGTTGTCAGCCGATGCCGATGCGGCACTCTTGAAGGTGCCCGTCGAGGAAGCCATTGCCTTGACTTCGTAGGTTTTGGATTCACCCGATGCGAGTGTCCCGACTGGGATACTCACATTGCGGCTGCCGTTGGCCATGGCGATGCCGTTTGGCAAAGTGTCGCTGATGGTGACGCCATCGGCTGATCCGGTGCCGGTGTTGGTGACCACATAGCGGATCACGATCTCATCACACTTGAGGGTGCGTTGAGTCGCGGTCTTGGTCAACGCGAGTGCTGGCTCAACAACATTGAGCGAAGCACAGAGGTAGTTGTTGTACGAAACAGTGATGCAGTCCGAGGCCTGTCCAACCTTGTCAGCAGAACCGGTCAAACGGATGATCTTGGTTTCCTTGGGAGCGAAATCACCAAGTGTCCAGATCATATTGCCATCGCTCGAAGCCGAGGATGGCTGGGAATCGCTGATGTTCAAGTTGCTCGAGGAATCGAGAGTCACCAGAACATTTTGCAATGGATTGTTGGTCAGGTTGCTGACATGGTATGTGAAGTCAAAGTCTGCGCCGCGGACGACTTCACCTGGCATGACTTGGTGAAGCAAGATCGCACTGGTGCGGGCTTCGCCAGTTGGGAACGCCATGCGTGCCATGGTTTCACCATCGGCCAGTGATGGGGAGTAGTGGCCCCATGAGGTGGTCCGGGTGGTCCGAGGTGCTGCCGGAGCAGAATCATCATGACCAGCCCCACCAAGGTGAAGACTTCCATGGTTTTCACTCTGACGCTCAGTCCGGGTTGTTGTTGAGTTACACCCAATCAATGATGCCGCCAGGCCGATGCCTGCAGCGATCATGATTGATGCTTTGATACTTGTGCGATTTTTCATTTTCCTCGTGCTCCATAAGAGAATTTGGGACTGATTTGTCCAACTGCGGAACGCCCTCCGCCAGGGTGCGAGACTTATCTTCGCACGATCGTAGGCCCCATACAGGTAGTTTCCCCAGTTTCTTGGGTCTTCAATTTTGAAATCCATTGATCTGACCATTTGATCAAGATCGCCATTTAGGGCGTACAAGCGGCCTTGAGCAACGCTTCTCCGCTCCGAAACCGAAGCCCCAGTGAAGCAACCAAGACCGGCATCCCATGCTCCGAATTGCCCCCGAAATCAAAGGATTTCAATTTCGTCCAATCCTTTCCAGTGGCCAATATAGCCGTGGCACCGGCGAGTTGCGCCTCCCGTACAAACCCCTCGACAAACGCCTCTGGGAACCCGTCATGATCTGGACGATCACATCGAAGCACAATCTGCGCCCCGGCTTCCTTGGCCATCAGACAAAAGGCCTCGGGATGACCAATGCCCGTCAACACCGCGACCGAACGATCTTGGAGATACTCAACCGGATGCACATCCACCAGCTCAGAGCCAGGCAAATGCTCGACGATCCGTTCCCAGCAATGTTCAAGAACCACAATACCCGCTTGCTCTGAGATTCGTTGCTGGACCCATCGACGGAGTTTGCCCAACGCCTCTTGCTCGATCATCTCCGCATGTGAAATCACCACCACATCGGCCCGCAACAACGATTCAACTGGTTCTCGCAAAAATCCCAAAGGCAACAACGCATCCTCATACGGAGGCCTGGACGCATCAATCAGCACAATGTCCACATCCCGTGCCATCTTCCGATGCTGAAAACCATCATCGAGCACCACACAATCAACCTTGCCCCCCTCATCGCTCTCAAACAACGCCCGCAATCCTGCGATCCGATTGGGCTGGGCAACAATCTGAACGCCAGGCAGTGCGTCCATATGTTCGCGTTGTTCATCGCCGATCTGCCCGGGCTCGGCCTTGTAGCCACGCATCGCAATGGCTGGATGATGCCCCTGCTCAAAAAGCGTACGGACCACATGCTGCACCAAAGGCGTCTTGCCCGTCCCACCCGTCGAAAGATTTCCGATAGAAATCACTCGACGATCCAGACGGGTGACACCAACGCCCTTGTCGTATTGACGATTCCGGTGGTTGATCCCGATCGAGTATATTTTTGAAAGTGCAAACGCCAAGAACACAGGCAGCCGGGTCGGGCGGTGTTCTGGGATCATCCGTCATGCTCCGGCTGGGTGAGAAGGGCGTGGAGTTTTTGATGCAACTCCCTACTCTGAACTCTAGCAAGCCGGATTGAGTTGAGAGCATCAACGCACGCCATCAGGACAATCCCACCGAGCAGCCCGACGATGCAGGTCCATGCCATCAGAAAATTGTCTTGATTGGTCGGCGATACGATCCCGAAGCCATAGGCGAGCAGTGGAATGGTGAACATCATGACCCACCCGGTCATCATGCGGATCTGTCTGCGGGATTCGGGCATTTTTCCGATCGCGTGTTCGCGCAGGACGATCATGTGGGCCGCGACCACCAGCAGCGCGACCATCGCCAACGGCAAGACAAACCAAGATGGAGCCAGTGGCCCGTATTCCATGCCGAAATCATACAACGATTTCCACAAGTCTGCCCCTAAAAACCCCATTTGCAGACCCAAGACCTACACTCTCGGACCATGATTGACCTCAAAGCACTCCGTGAGAACCCCCAACGCTTCAAAGATGGCTGCGCCAAGAAAAATTATGCCGTCGATATTGACCAGCTCCTGGCCCTCGATGAGCAACGCCGGTCCTATTTAGCCCAGCAAGAAGCCCTTCGGGCCGAGCAAAAGAAGCTCTCAAAGGACACAGGCCCAAAGATCGGTCAGCTCATGGGCAAGCTCAAATCAGCAGCCGACGGCGAAAAAGAAGCCATCGAAGCCGAGATCGCCCAGATCAAATCCGCTCCCGCCAAACTCAAAGATCAGATCAACGCCTTTGAAGATCAAATCACCGCCATCGAGCCCGGCTTCAACGAACTCTTGATGTCCATCCCGCTCCCGCCAGACGACGATGTCCCCGTCGGCAAAACCGGCGACGACAACATCGAAATTTCCAAGTGGGCACCCGACAACTGGGACTACGACAAATC
>JALSHW010000044.1 GCA_026982035.1 Phycisphaerales bacterium
AACAAATGCTGGCCGGGATGCTCAAAGGGGTCAAAGCCGAGTTTTATACCGCCTCGACACGGGCTCCGGCTGTCTATCGCGGCAACCCATTCCAGATCGAAGCCGCCATCGCCTTTGGAGGCCAACTCCCCGGCGATCAAACCGCACGCATTATCCGCTACGCCAACCGCGTCCCGCTGCTCTACCAACAATCCGCCTGTTGTGCCTTCAAATCCATCGTCGATACCGGCTGGAAAAACTATGGTCTCCAACAACCCCGAGGCGGCGCGCCCGTCGGCCCACTCGTGGTCATGATCCACATGGCCAGCGTCTGGGTTCCGTTCACGAGTGAATCCAAAGAGGCCATCGCCGACTACGACGAAATTCGCAAAGAAATGACCCTCGCCCTCAAAGAGTGCGGCCGAAAGCTCGGCCAATACATCCGGCGCCGCGAACGCATGAAACGCGATGCCCAAAAACGAGATGTCTTCGAGCGATACATCGGCGAAATCAGCAAAGCGTGCAACTACCTCACCGGCACCGACACCCAAGAACTCTACGACGCACTCCTGGCCCAAGCCAAAGCCAAGACCGAAATCGCCGATGCCCAACTCGATGACGAAGGGAACTTCATCAAGGACTCGACAGGGCGACTTGCCAAGGCGGATGATGTGATTATTTTGGATGACGATGGAAAAATGCAAATCGTGGATTCCAAGAGTGAATCAAAGCCGATCGTGAAAAAGAAGCGTGTGGTCAAAAAAACTGCGAAGAAGCGAACGACCAAAAAGAAATCAACAAAGAAAGCGGCCGCTGGGCTGTTCGGGGGCTAACTCATGGCAAAGAAAACCGTTAAAAAGAAAGTGGTCAAGAAAGTCGCGAAGAAAAAAACTTCGAGGTCAGCCAATCGCACCGCTGCGGATATGAAGGACAATAAAGCGAGCAAGCGTGACCAAGACACCGCTGTCAAACTTAGTGCAATGGCACAAAACATCGTCACCGCTGTCCACAGCGACAAAGAACCCGAAATGGATGTCCCCATCCGCGCCGCATCCAATACGAACTGGAACGCCAAAAAGGGAATCCTTCAGATGGGCGATTCGGTGAGTTCTCGACAGTTGTTCAATCTTGGCCAAGCCCGCAAGTTCATGCAGACTTTGCTTCATGGGAAGTCGGTTGACGAGTTGCTCGTGGCCGACAAAACGCTCTCGCTTCGTGGGATGTTCTACAAATCACTTCACACCATTGAGGGCACCAAAGAAAAAACCTTCGACGACCAAACCGAATCCGACGGCATCCTCGAAGACCTCGAAGTCTCGCTCGGATCACTCCGCGAAGAACTCCATATCTTCGCCAAAAAACGCGGCACCATGGTCGGCAACATCACCGTCGTCGACAATGGCGATTACATCAACTGCGCCAAAATGGGCTCCGGCGGCTACGCCATCCCCTCCATCTGCGAACCCGAAGTCATCCAGTTCAAAGATGTCAAAGCAGACTTCATCCTCCATGTCGAAAAAGACACCGTCTGGCAACGCTTTAACGAAGACCGCTTCTGGGAAAAACACAACTGCATTTTGACCGAGGGTTCCGGGCAACCCACGCGGGGTGTTCGCCGCATGTTGCACCGGCTCAATAAAGAATACAAACTCCCCGTTTACTGTTTGCTCGATTGTGATCCTTGGGGCCACTACATCTACAGTGTGATCAAACAGGGTTCGATCTCGCTGGCCTTCGAATCCCAACGCCTTGCCATCCCCGAGGCCAAGTACATCGGCATCCGCTCGATCGACTACGAACGCTGCGGCCTAAGCGATGATGTCAAAATCGAACTCAACGACCGCGACATCAAACGAGCCAAACAAATCGCCAGCTACCCCTGGTTCGAGAAAAACAAAGGTTGGCAAAAAGAAATCAAAAAAATGCTCACCAACGGCTTCAAAATGGAAGTCGAATCCCTCATCACCAAAGACATCTCCTATGTCACCGAGGAATATGTCCCCGCAAGACTCAAAGCCAAGGACTGGCTCGGCTAAATCAATCCCGCTTCCTTGACCGCCTACCGACCAAACCCAGCATCACTGGGCTATCATCACAACCCCCCAAAGTGAAGATCACTGTGGGCAATCAACCAAACCAATACACAGAACAACCGGAGAATCTCAATGGAAACCACCCTCATCATCCTCAAACCAGACGCCGTCCAACGCGGGCTTATGGGCAAGATCATCACCCGTTTCGAAGACAAAGGCCTCGCCATTGTCGGAATGAAGATGATGACCATCTCCCAAGAACTCGCTGGAACCCACTACGCCGATCACAAAGGCAAACCTTTCTACGACGGCCTCGTCGGATTCATGACCTCCTCCCCGGTCTGCGTCCTCGCCATCCGAGGTGTTGGCGCCATCGCCATTGCCCGCTCGATGATGGGCGCGACCTTTGGGTCCAAAGCAGACGCCGGCACCATCCGAGGCGACTTCGGTGTCTCCAACTCTTTCAACCTTATTCACGGCTCAGACTCCCCCGAAGCCGCCCAAAAAGAAATCGGCCTCTTTTTCGGTGAAGGCGACATCCAAAACCTGGACCGGGCGATTGAAGGATGGGTCTACGACATGTCCGGGGGTGACCCCGAATAATTTCTATACTCAATGTCTACACATTAAAAAACGACGATGCATTCCACCGTCGTTTTTTGTGTTGATACAAGCGGTCTAGATCGTGCCTGACGGCTCCAAAATGTCAATTTGCGTTGGCCCGGTTCGCCGAACCGGGTCTTCATTTTTAGTTTATTTGCACAAAAAAGAACCCGGCTCGGCGAGCCGGGCCAGCAAGAATCGAGCCATCAGACATGACCTATAAGCCGGTGCGTTTTCAATGGAATACAATCCATCCGAAGAGGCGCACTGTAGTTCGTGTCATTTCGTGTCAAACGGGACTCACTCATTCTGTTCTGTACTCAGGGCCAATGGTGTCCGTTGGCCTATTTCAACAAAGGAGTCCATCTGATGAAGTGTATTTCGCAGCGATTTAGAAGCATATTCAATGGCCATACTTTCACTGTCGCAGTGGCCGTCATGGCCATGGCATCACAAAGTTTGGCGAAGAGTGACGATACCTGTATTGGCTTTGATCTACTTGGGAGCTACAACACCCAAGGTGATGCTTCGTCCGTGCAATATGTCAACGGGATCGCCTATGTTGCCGATGGAGCACGAGGCATGCAAATCATTGATGTCAGTGATCCATCAGCCCCGTTCCGTCGAAGCAACTTTGATATTCCAGGGGCCAATGGCTTTACGCATGCTGTGGAAGTGGTGGGGACCACCGCCTACATTGCCGATGGGTCTGTCGGGATTCATATCGTTGATGTGAGCAATCCGTCCTCCCCTCAATTGCTGAGTACCTTTGAAACAATATCTGGGGCTCTTGATATTTCAGTATCTGGAACAACGGCATATGTTGCCAACGAGTTTGGCGGTGTTCGGATTCTCGATGTGAGTGACCCGTTTGCTCCGGTATTCCTCGGTTTGTATTGGACATCTTCAGTCAACAGTGTTGAAGTTGTTGGTACAACCGCCTATGTCGTGAGCAGTTTTTCAGGGCTACACATTGTTGATGTCAGCGATCCCGCCGCAACTGTTTTGCTTGGTCAATACGCTACATCCGTCACACAGAACACATCCATCGGCATCAACATCTATGGGGATACTGCATACCTGGCCAACGCCTTCCGTGGAGTGCATTTGATTGATGTTGCAGACCCAACTTCCCCCACCCTGCTTGGATTTTATGATTTCCCTGCAGGCAGCTTTAGTACAACAATTGATGGTGATGTCGCATACATCACGGTTTACGCCGATGGGTTGCATGTTGTTGACATTTCTGATCCAACGACGCCGACTCAAATCAGTGGCTACATCACTCCGGGCAGTGCACCAGGTGCTTCTAAGGTACTCGATGCCGCCTTTTCCGCAGGCATTGTTTATATGGTCGATAAAGAGGACGGGCTGCAGGTTCTCGAAGTGGACTTAAACTCCCAGATTTGTCCATGCCCCCCAGATCTCAATGATGATGGGAATCTCAACTTTCTTGATATTTCCGCTTTTCTCATTGCCTTTGGCAATGAAGACCCACTGGTGGATTTCAATGGGGATGGATCATGGAATTTTTCGGATGTCAGTGAGTTTCTGAGCGAGTTTGGTGCGGGTTGCCCATAAAGTTCTCAACTTGGTCCAGCAGATGATGCTTTTGGCCACTGAGAATCGTTTGAAAGAAAGCCCCTGAATATGGAGGGGCTTTTTAGATCATTTATTTTTAGGGAAGGGTTTTTAGCGCGAGCAATCAGAAAGGGGTTGAGAAGTCTCACACGGCAAGGTTTCGTTCAGGAAGTCCTGTTTAGGAGGTTCTGTTTAGGAAGTCGCTGCAGGCGTGATTTTGGCAAGCACCGCGGTTTCGTATTCCGACTCTGACTCAACCACAATCAGATCCGCAACTTCACGGCGATGAATCTCCACATTGCGTGGAAAGTCAAAAGCGATCCGTACTCGCTCCCCTTTGACAGAGGCAATCCGGACGACCCCGATGGGGTTCTTTGGGTCACCGATCACAACTTCTTCGCCTTCTCGCCGGGTAATGACAAGCATCCGTGGCTCCAATCTCTTCTCCGGCCTCACTGCCGGGTGTTTGGAACAAGTATACCGACATCAACGATTCTCAACAAGCGAAAAACCCCCAAGCACCTGATATATCACCAATTACGCGATTTTGTGCACAAATCATCCCCAGTCGGCCACAAAGGCGATTATTCGACGGCTTCAACACGAGTCACCCCTGAAACCCGCTCACGAAGTGAGCGTTCAATCCCGATCCGAAGCGTCATATCCGACGACGGACACCCCACGCACGCCCCGTGCATCCGAATCTGAACGACCCCGTCATCGGAAACTTTGACCAGTTCGATGTCTCCTCCATCAGATTGCACCGCAGGCCGAATCAGATCAATGATCTCGGCAACACGATCAGTCAGAGAAGTGGCTTCGTGGGTCATGCCAAATCATAGACAGGCATACACTCGCCCATGACCAGATTTCGACCCATATTCCTCGCCCTGCCAATCTTTCTTATTTTACCATTTTTTGGCTGCTCGGCTGGCTCTCAGTACAAGCCCACAGGTAACCCCATCCTCGATGTCCGCAACCCAGACCTTCTCGAACGCGACCGCGTCGCCGCCGCCGAACAAGCATGGGCGGAGGTCGTCGCGGGGACCCGCATTCGTGAACGAACCAGACATGCCTTCAAAAATCTTGCTTGGTCGTCAGCCACCTCACCAGAGCTCCGCTACACCACCTTGGATTTGCTCATGTCCGACACATCGCCAGAAGGCGATGCCGAC
>JALSHW010000045.1 GCA_026982035.1 Phycisphaerales bacterium
GTCTTAACTTTGGGGGGGTGGGGTGGTGGGGTGTTAGCCGACGCCGTCGATGATGAGGCGGGCGTGTAGTTTTCCTGCTTTGTGGATGAGTTCGAGTATTCTGATTTGTTCGATGGGGGGGACATCGAGTTGATCGAATGCGGAGATGAGGTCTTGGAGTTTGGCGGTGGTCGAGTCTTGGTCGGCTCCAGCGTCGGTGAGGAGGGCGGCGAATTCGGAGTCGGATTGAAGTGGTTGTGCTTGTGGATTGACCAGTGTGGTGATGACGAGGTCTTTGTGTGTGATGACGGTGGGGGAGACTTCGACATCGCCGGTCATGACGATGATGCCCGCTCTGGTGTCGCAGATGACTTGTGCGGGGAGTTTGCGGAGTGCGCCGGAGATGTCGGTTTCCATGACATGGCCGAAGAATGAGCCGGGGTTGGTGCGTTCGTTTGTAGGGACGGTGACGCGGATGGTGCGTGGGTCGATGACGCGGGCGAGTGGGTCGCCGAGGCGGTCGGATGAGAGGCGGTAGTTCTGGTCGATTTCTGAGGCGATCGAGGCGGCGGGGCCCCATCCTGAGAAGGGGGTGTCGATGATGAGGTCGAAGGTTGCGCCGATGTTGGGCGTGGTGTTGATGTCGCGGACGATTTGGGCGCCGCCGTTGATGATGGCGACGGTGGGGTTGTCGTTTTCTGGGAGTGTGAGTCGTCCATTGGCAAAGGCGTAGACGGGTGAACCTGGGCGTGGGGTGAGGGGCGCCATGAGGAGGATGCCGCCTTTGAGTGATTTTGCTGAGTTGATGACCGAGACGGTGATTTCGTATTCGTCGTCGATTTTGGCGCCGGTGCGTGGGATTTGGCAGGTGATGAGTACGAGGGCGGCGGATTTTGAGGAGGCGAGTTCTTCGATGGAGACGGGGTTGCCCATGTTGGTCAGCGCGGCGGCGAGGGGTCGGGCCATGGCCAGTTCGGTGCCTTTGTCTCCGGTGCCGTTGAGACCGACGACGAGTCCGAGCCCTTGGATCATGGAGGCGCCTTGGCCTTTGACTCTGGAGACATCGCGCAAGGTTTTGCCTGCATGGGCAGGGGGTGCGCCCAGTGATGCGCAAACAATGAAGGTGACAATCCATCGCCACATAATTTTCATGATCGGACTCCTTCCGTCGAGGTGTGGTACGCGAATGGTGTGCCAGAGGGGGGGAAGAAGGGACTGGCCATTAGGGGGAAGGAACAGGGCGTATACTTGGGGATGAATGATGAGCAAACGCCACTGACCCATGACCCCTCAAACCTGGCGGCCTATTTTGCGGGGCTCAACGCCTCGGCGATTGATCGGGAGGATGATCCGGCCGTCGATGAGGATGGGCATGTGATTTCGGGGACGATTATCAATCGGCCTAAGTCCGAATCGGACATGGTGCCTGTGCGGGTGCGGATTGGACACGGGGTGGGTGCCCAGACGGCCAGTTCGATGCTGCGGAAGATGGCCGAGATGATTGATCAGAATCCGGAGTTTCTGTCGGATCGGCCTGGATCGGCGATTCGGAGGTTGCCTGATGGGTCCAATGTCAAGAAACAACTCACGATTGAGGGGATGCTGGCGGTGGCCGAGCAACTCAGCCAAGAGGATCGGGATCGTCTATATAGGATGCTCGATCAGATTCGGATTCAAATAGACGACCAAGACCCCCCAAAGTCTGATGACCCCCCAAAGCCAGATGATACAACCGATGACCCGTACTACACGCCACCGGGCCCCCAAAACAGGGGGTGACTGTGTTTGAAGGGTGCCACTACTCGCATTCTTATGCGCAGTAGTGTCTTGGGTTTACGATTGTTTTGCACCAACGAAGACACTACTGCGCCGAAGACGGCGAGTAGTGGCACCCGGAGTGGTGTAAGCTTTGATGAAATATGGAGATAGAATCGTTCGATGACTCATTTGACCCCCAAACCCGGTAGCAAAGTCCTCGTCGCCATGTCTGGTGGGGTGGATTCATCCGCAGCGGCGGCGATTCTTGTTGAACAAGGATTTGAGGTTGTTGGCTGCTTTATGCGGCTGGGGTCGCCCGGCGAGACGCTCGATGAGTTGCAACCCTTTGATACGGCAGGGGTTTCGTGCGATCCGGCGAAAGTCAAGATCGGCCATCAGGGATGCTGCTCGGTGGGGGATGCCCATGACGCTCGGCAAGTGGCGGCGGCTTTGGGGATTCCGCTGTATGTGCTGAACTTTAAGAAGGACTTTGGGCGGATTATTGATTACTTTGTGGATGAGTACGCCAAGGGGCGGACGCCGAACCCGTGTGTGCGATGCAATGACTGGCTCAAGTTTGGGAAGTTGCATGCGTATGCGGGGCAGATTGGGGCCGAGTATATTGCATCTGGGCATTATGCTCGGATTGATCGCTCTGGCGCGGAGCCGCGGTTGCTTCGGGGTTTAGATGATGCCAAGGATCAGAGTTATGTGTTGTTTGGCGCGTCGAAGTTGCGGCTCAGTGAGATGATGTTGCCGATTGGGGAGTTTGCGACCAAGCAAGAGGTTCGGGCGATTGCCGAGAAGTATGACCTGCCGGTGTTTGATAAGCCGGACTCGCAGGAGATTTGCTTTGTGCCTGATAATGATTATGCGGGGCTGGTGGAACGGCGAAGGCCTGAGCTTCGGGTCAATGGGAAGATTCTCGATGAATCGGGCGAGGTCGTCGGCGAGCATGGCGGGCAACACAAGTTTACGATCGGGCAACGGCGAGGGGTCGGCGTTGCCAAGGGATACCCGATCTATGTGACGGGCAAAGACCCGAAGGGCAACACGATCACCGTTGGCGATGGCGAGGCGTTGATGTCGTCGCGGTGCGTTGCCAATGAGTTGAATCTGCTTGTGGATGAGGCGTTGTTTGCGGACTGGCGGCGGGTGCTTGTGCAGCATCGGTACAACATGGCTCCGGTGCCGGCGCGGGTGAGACTTGTTGATGTGGAAGATGGTGGGGTGTCTGGTCGGCGTGGGGGGATTGAGGTGGAGTTTGATTCGCCTCAGCGGGCGGTGACGCCGGGGCAGGCGCTGGCGATGTATGATGGGGATGATCCGAGCTGGGTGCTTGGGGGGGCTTGGATTGTGTCAGTAAATCAAGGTGTTAGTTGTTTGAGTTGATCCATATATCGTGCAATACTCTGTTGCGGTACTAACCGTTGTTCAGTGAGGATCAAGTTCGGATGTCTTTCATAGGTATCTTTGATGATTTGAACTAGATTCTGGTCGAGCTTGGTAAGTTCAGCTTGCATGTGATCGAGTAACTGTTGGCGTTCGTGACAGTTATCAGTGATTCTGGTTGCAGCAATTGCTTCTGCAAACTTACAACCGATTTTGGACGCTTTCTTCAATATCATCCGGTATTTCGGGTCTTTGTTGGTAGTCATTGAGCTCATCATCACACACGAGTTGAGAAGATCAGTCACATTTGAGCAGTATTGGATCCTGCTTGATTCCAACTTGATGTACGAGTTGCGAATTTCACGATCTCGTTCTCGACGAGCTTCCTCTCTATGGAGAAAATGGTCAGCTACCTTGTTGGCAATGCTGGCTCCAATTCGAATTGGATTTAAGCTGAATTGAGACGAGGGAGTTTGATTGGGTAGTGTTTGGCTCATGTGTTAACAGTACCACTATGTTCAGTGTCTGTCAAGGCGACAAGCCGGGTGCCCCGACTCGCCGTCTTTGGCGCGTCGGGTTCTGGTATCCAAAGACCCGACGCGGATAAGAATCCAGGTCGGGGCACCCGAATTAGATGGTGTGCTCTGTTTGACCCAGTGCATCATTCACCTTGGTCAACCATTCGCTGTAGCCGGCGCGGCCCATGAGGCCGAAGGTGGCTTTTTTGCCCGTCTCGACGGCGGGTTGGTCGTAGGGGTCGATGTTGAGCATGTGGCCGGCGTAGGCGGTGGCGATCTGCCACAGAGCGATGAACTCGCCGATGTGGTGGGCGTCGACCTTTGGGAACTTGATGGTGAGGTTTGGGCGGACTGAATCCAAGAGGGCGTATTCGGTGGCTCGTTTTTCTGCACTGAGGAGCGTGGCTAAGGATTGGCCTTCGAGGTATTGGACGGCTTCGATGCCTTTTCCATCGGCGCTTGTAGGAATCGTCATGTCGGTGTCGAACTCTTCGACTTCCAGGAACATGAAGACCTTGTCGTTTGGGCCTTCGCGGTAGAGTTGGACTTGGGAGTGTTGGTCGGTTGCGCCCAGGGCTTTGATTGGAGTAAAGCCGGCGAAGACGACTTCGTTGTTGAGGTCGAACTTTTTGCCCAGGGATTCTGCCCAGAGTTGGCGGTACCAGTCGGCCATGTTGTAGAGGGCGTTGCAGTAGGGCATCATGACATGGTTGGGTTTGCCTTTGCGGGTGCCCATTTCTACAAGGAGCAACGCGAGCATCGCGGCGGGGTTTTGGTGGAGGTCTTCATTGTTGCACCGCGTGTCCATTGCGGCGGCGCCGTCGAGCATGGCTTCGATGTCAATGCCCGCAGCGGCGGCGGAGAAGAGGCCTACGGGGGAGAGGGATGAGAATCGGCCACCGACGCCATCGGGGACGGGGAGGGTGGTGATGCCTTCTTGGTCGCAGATGGTTCGCATGGTGCCTTTTTCGGGATCGGTGATGGCGACGACATGGCTGGCCCATTTTTTGCCGAGGGCTGATTGGAGGCGGTCACGGACGATCATGAATTGGGCGGCGGTCTCTGCGGTCTCGCCAGATTTAGAAACGACATTGAAGAGGGTCTTTTTAGGATCACAGATTTTGAGGATCGAATCGAGGTAGACGGGATCGACATTATCGACGACAAAGATGCGAGGCCCATTTCTTACTTTGGGGGGTTGGAGATTGTGGGTTGCTGGGTTGAGGGCGGATTGGAGGGCGATGTTGCCCAGGGCTGAGCCGCCGATGCCCAGGACGATGAGGTTTTCGTATTTTTGGGCGTCTTTGGCGAGGGGTTTGATGGCGGCGAGGTGTTCTGAGCGCATGGGTTCTTGCCAGAGGTTGTACCATCGTTGCCAGTGGGTGCCTTTGGTTTTTTGTAGGGATTGGGTGATGGCTTTGATGCCTTCGGCTGCGGGTGAGCCGGGGGCGATTCTGGCTTCGTCGAGGCCGTGGGGACCTAGGCGGGTGGCGAGCATGTTGGCGTAATTGATGGTGAGCATGTTCTAGGGTATGCGCAATGGTGTATGGGGGTATGGTTTTTGGTGGTCCGGATCGCCGAGCCGGTCTTTTGGAGCTCGGTATGGTGTTCAAAGAACCCGGCTCGGCGAGCCGGGCCACCGGGGAGGCGTGGATGCGATACCATGTATGGAGATGGTGATGCAACGATCAAAACTTGATGGGTC
>JALSHW010000046.1 GCA_026982035.1 Phycisphaerales bacterium
TCGGCCCCGACGCGATGATTTCCAAATCATCACCAAGCACATCCGAAAGCACCAGTGCTTGGACATCGTGGACATGGGACAGAATCTCAGCGAGTCCGCCGCCTTTGAGTTGTTCGAGCGATCGACGGGCTTGGTTGAGTTCATGGATGCTCGATCCGCGATTGATGTGATTGTTGGTGATGGTATTGATGTGTTGGAGGGTGATGCCATCTTTGGGCATGCACAGGTGCGCCGAGCCGCCGCCGGAGATGCAGACAAGAACCCGATGGGAATTTGGAATGGATTGGGCGTATTGGACGAGTGCTTTGGCCGCCTCTACATTGCGAGCGGTGGGGGAGGGGTGGTCAACACTAAAAAAACGAATCGAGGCATCTGGGAGTGTCTTTGGGATCAACGCATCAGGCGAAAGGACAACCCCGCCTTTGATCGCAGAACCAAATTCCTTGAGGCACGCCAAGGCCATTGACGACGACGCCTTACCAAAGGCAAGGATGTGCGTCGGTTGGGATGGCGCATCGAGTTGGAGATGGTTCCTGATGAGTGCCGAAGGATCACACCGCTCAAGGACATGGGCGACCAATCCAAGGGTGAACTCGCGTTCAGTTGATTCAAGTTTGGATGACAGGTTGATCTTGATCATGGCAAGAGTGCAGATCGCAGCCGATCAATCGCCAGATCAATCGTCTCCATCCGCTTACAAAACGCAAAGCGGACAAAGCCCGCTCCGTGTTCAGGGTGTTCATAAAACGCACTTGGCGGGATCGCCGCAACCCCGGCATGTTCGGGGAGCCAGGTACACAGATCAATATCCGTCGTCAGTCCGAGTCGTTCGGTGACCCGTCGATGATCGGCCATAATAAAGTACGCCCCTTGAGGCATATAGACCTCAAAGCCCAGTGCATCCAAGGCCTCGCCCAAGACCCGCCGGGTCTGGATGTAGTGATCGACCAGCGTGTCCACTTCATCACGGGCCTCATCGAGCATGGCCGCGGCTCCGATTTGCAACGGGCCGGGGACTGAGAAGGTCAGGAATTGATGGGCTGCGCGAATGCCGGCGGTCAGATGGGCAGGAGCGATTGCCCAGCCCACTTTCCATCCGGTGAGTGAAAATGTTTTGCCCAGCGAGGACATGACGACTGTTCGTTGGTTCATGCCGTCGATGGTTGCGATTGATCGGTGGGTGATGCCGTCGAAGGTCAGCCGTTCGTAGACTTCGTCTGAAAATGCAATCACATCATGTTTTTTGCACAGATCCGCGATCAGCGTCAACTGGGCATCGTCCATCACCATCCCCGTCGGATTGTGAGGCGTATTGATCAGGATGGCACGGGTTTGGCCGTTGAATGTTTTTGTCAGTTCGTCGGGATCGAAGGTGAAACCATTGGTCGAGGGTTTGATGGTGACAAATCGAGGGGTTGCCCCGGCCATTGCGACGCATGCTCGGTATGAGTCGTAGAAGGGTTCAAAGAGGATGACTTCATCGCCTGGATTGACCAATCCCAGAAAGGTCGCGGCGATGGCTTCGGTGCATCCGGTGGTGACGGTGATTTCGGTTGCCGGATCACATGGCAGGGAATTGAAGTCGGCCGACCATTGCGCGATGGATTCACGAAGCACGGGAAGTCCGGCAAGTGGGGCGTATTGATTGTGATTGCTTTCGATGGCTCGTTGGGCGGCGTGTTTGCCAAGTTCAGGTCCATCAAAGTCCGGAAACCCTTGTGCCAGATTCACGGCTTTGTGCGTGTTGGCAAGGCCGGTCATCGTCGTAAAGATCGTGGTGCCAAAAGGTACGAATCGTTGGGCGATATGGGGTTGGGGAGGAATCATGATTGAGGGTACGCTTGGCTTGGTGAGAAGGGGGGGCAGGATGAAAGCCAATGGTTGGGGTTGACGAATCTGAACAGGATCAACCATTTTGGCTTGACACTCAGGTTGACAGGGCTAGGATTTTCTACTGATCCTCCGTAGCTCAATTGGTAGAGCGAGCGGCTGTTAACCGCTAGGTCACTGGTTCGAGTCCAGTCGGAGGAGTTTCTAAGGCGAGGTTTCACAAGCACTTGCGAAACCTCGCCTTTTTCTTCAAACACCCCCAAAACTTGATAAACACCCCCAACGCGATGTAGAGTGTATCTATGGGCTACACCGTTCCAACTCTGCGAAAAAGCACGCTCGCGGCTTATTTTGCTCGTTGGGGTGTCGCACAGGATCTGAGTTAGAACGCCAGACGGATGCCAAAGACGAGTTGGAGGTCGTCGGTGCTTGAACTGGCTTGCTGGGCGATGTTGGCGGTTTCGCCCAGAAGAGTGAGGTAGTTGAGCCCGACATAAGGGGCGAACTCTCGACGGATTTCATATCGAAGCCGAAGTTCAAGACTCAGATCATTGAATCCTTGGCCCAGCTCCCAGTCGGTGACATCGCTGGCGGCGATATTGATTTCAGTCCGGGGTTGGAGGGCGAGTCTTTGGGTGATGTAGATGTCGTAGGAGGCGGTGAGTCGGCCGAGCAGATCACCGTCTTCGGTGAGGAAAAGGACGGGTTCAAGTTCAAACTTATATGGGGCAAGCCCCTGAAGCCCGAGGACAAGTGAAGTTCGGTTCTTTGAATCGCCCGGGCCCCAGGTGTTCTCGTAGCGAAGCCCGGCCTGGAGGAACCAGAATGGGGTGATGGGTTTGGCGTAAAGGGCTTGGAACTCGACATCGCCGATGCTTGGGCCATCAAGGGCGGCGGCTCCTTCGGCTTTCCACCAGAACTTCTGGTCGTCGTTTCCGATCCAGCCCTGGGCATCCCAGGCGAACTGGTCGGGTTGATCGTCGGAGGTGCGGAACTCGAGTTGCTCGAAGAATGTGAAGGTGAGGGTTGGGTTATCGTGGATTGGCTCTGGCCAGGATTCTGGGGGAGCTTGAGCAGCGGCTTTGAGCGTTTCGTTGATGGTTGTTCCCTCGACGAGCGGGGGGTCTTCGTATGGCGATGCGAGGTTTATTTGCGTAGTGTCGGGGCTGTCTTGGTGCTGCGCAGCAGCGATATGGGCGGTGAGCAGGATGGCCGCAGCGATGGTGATGGAGGTGAAGGGTTGATTGTTCATGAGAATATCTCCTCATCGATCGATTTGACAACGGCGATTGTGCGGAACATGCCCATGTCCATGTGGTAGAGCAGGTGACAATGGAAGGCCCATCGCCCGGGTGCATCGACGGAGATATCGACGGTAAGCAACTCGCCGGGTTTGATGCTCACGGTGTGTTTGCGTGGATTGTCGCTGTTGTTGCCTCCGGCGTAGAGGTCCATCCACATGCCGTGGAGGTGGATGGGGTGGTCCATCATGGTGTCGTTGATCATGTTCATGCGGAGGCGTTCGCCGTAGACGAACCGGATGGGTTCTGCTTCTGAATATTTGAGCCCATCAAAGCCCCAGATGTATCGTTCCATGTTGCCGGTGAGGTGGAGGTCGATCTCGCGTGTCGGAGCTCGTCGATCCGGCGGCGTTTCGAGGCATCGCAGGTCTGCATAGGTCAGGACGCGGTGTCCGTCATTGCCGAGTCCGAGCCCGGGGTCGGCGTAGCGTCTTCGGGGCATCATGGCGATCATGGAGGTGCCAACGCCGTGCTTGTCTTTGGAGTGCATGATGGATTCGGGAAGGTTTTCGGTGGGCAGGGGCATGTCTTTCATACCCTTCATTGGCTTTGATTTCATTTCCATGTCTGGCATGGATTTGTCTTGGGAATCGACCTTGTCGATTTTTTCGCCCATCCCAGCCATGCCGACATCGGCCATGGTGCGCATGGGGCGGGCTCGCCGATCGGGTAGGGGGGCTTGCATGCCTTCGCGGGGTGCGATGGTGGCGCTGGTGAAGCCGCTGCGGTCCATGGTCTCGGCGAACATCGTGTAGGCGCGGTCGTCGGGGAGGGTGACGATGACATCATAAGTCTCGGCGACGGCGACGCGGATCTCATCAGTCTCGACAGGTTTGACATTCTGCCCGTCCACGGCGACAACCGTCATGGGGAGCCCGGGGATGCGGAAATCGAAGTAGGTCATGGTGGCCGAGTTGATGATTCTCAGGCGGACGCGCTCGCCCGGATTGGCGATGGCGGTCCAGTTTTCGTTGCTTGTGTGTCCGTTGAAGAGGTAGGTGTAAGTGACGCCGGTGATGTCGGCGATGTCGGTGGGGTCCATGCGCATCGCGTCCCATTGGAGGCGTCTGGAGAGAACTTCTCCGAGCCCGTCTCGCTTGGCATCAGTGAAGAAGTTGGCGAGGGTCGGGCGTTGGTAGTTGTCGTACCCGCTGAATTTTTTGAGTTTTTCGAGGATGACATAGGGATCGCGGAACATCCAATCGGAGAGGTTGATGACATATTCGCGGTCTGCCTGGACGGGATCGGTACCCGCGGGTTCGACGATGAGTGCGCCGAAGTGGCCGAGTTGCTCTTGGAGCCCTGAGTGGCTGTGGTACCAATAGGTACCGCTCTGGCGGAGTTGGTAGCGGTAGATGAAGGTTTCGCCGGGTGCGATTCCGGGGAAGCTGACTCCGGGTACGCCGTCCATTGGTGCGGGGAGGAGGATGCCGTGCCAGTGGATGGAGGTGCTCTGGTCTGGGAGTTCATTGCGGACATGGATTTCGACATTCTGTCCTTGACGCATGCGCAGGGTTGGCCCTGGGAGTGAGCCGTTGATGGTGATTGCCGATTCGGTGCGTCGCCCGGCGACGATCATGGGTGTTCGGTCTATGACGAGTTCGAGCAGGCCCGAAGTTGGGACATCGATAATCGGTGGCGAGCCGGCAAGTGTGGCGGCGGAAAGTGTGGTGGTGCCGGCGTGTGCTTGTGCGGCGCGGGCGATCGCGAGCCCGCTGGCCGCGGTGATCGCGGTGGCTTTGAGAAAATTGCGTCGTGTTTGTTCTTGTGTTTGCTGCTCGATGGAGTCCATGCTTGCCCTCCGCGTAGTGGATTCGGTATTGCTCTGGTTATCCCTGACCTTACTCGAAATCAAATTTAGACACGGGAGTATTTCATTAATATTGAATAAATATGAGATAAAGAATGGGAAGTGGGTACAAGCCGCCCATGATTGGGTCAATTGGGAGAAAGTCAATCAGGAAGTTTTCGCACAGCCGTTGGCCAAGGCGGTGAGGTCGAGCATGTGGGTGACGAATGTGTTGATGGGACGGGTGTCATTGCGGCACAGGTGTATATGGAACTCGGGGTCGTCAATATCGAGCCAATGAAAAAGGCCCACTGCAGTGCAGTGGGCCTTTGAAATATCAATACGAATGGGCTGGTTTACCAGTTGCCGCGGCCACCGCCGCCGC
>JALSHW010000047.1 GCA_026982035.1 Phycisphaerales bacterium
AGGCGTCGGGTTCAAAATTACATTTGACCCAAAGACGAAAAAGTATCGTATCGATCAGGACTGTTTCTTGCCTCCGATTCAACTGACGGCTCAAGAAGCACTCGCCATGGCAACGCTGTGCGAACATCTTGCCAAGCACGAGCAGATCCCATTCACCAAACCCGCGTGGAAGGGTTTGGCAAAGGTGCAGGCGGCCATGCCTCAGTCGGTGCGTGATGATATTTATGCGATTTCTCAATCCGTTTCATTCGGGGCCGGGCATTTGAGTCAGCAGGATGGGTTCGAGGATGTCTACGAAACGATCCAACAGGCAATCGCGGATCGCAAGGCGTTGGTGTGTCGGTATGAATCGGTTGGTTCTGATGGCGATGAGCCGGAAGATTTTGACTTTGAGCCTTACACGCTGTTTTTTTCGGTGCGAGCGTGGTATGCGATCGGGTATCATCATGGCCGCGAAGGGATGCGTTCGCTCAAGCTCAATCGTTTCTGTAAGGCCGTGTTGACTACTCGAAGTTATGAGATTCCCAAAGACTTCTCGCTCGATCAATATCTCGGCAACGCTTGGCGGATGATGCAAGGCGAAGATCATGAGATCGAACTTTGGTTTACCCCGGCCTTCGCCGAAACCATCAGCGACACCATCTGGCACAAAACCCAAGAAATCGAAGACCACGCCGACGGCTCGGCCACCATGCGATGCACGGTGTCGGGCTTCGACGAAATCGTCTGGTGGATCCTCTCGATGGGTCCAAACTGCAAGGTCATCAAGCCGGTGGCGTTGAGGGACCGGGTGCAGGAACTGGCGGCGCAGACTGCTGAGCAGTATCGGGAATCGGAAGTGGAATCAGAACATAAATAACAAGTAAAGTCATATGTATTCTACGCAAAAATGAAAGGGATTTGTTAATGGGATCGCCATTTGAAAAGGGAAGGCCAACAATTTGGGACGAGAACACCAACCGCATATCTGAATTGCCTAAATCGTGCGGAGCGTATCGAATCGTCGACAGGGTTAGCGGAAGTTCTGCCGACTACATTGGCATTACGGGTAACATTTATAACCGAATTGCGAATCATCGATCGTCAACGGAATGGTACAGCAAGGATATCCATATTGTTCATGTCCAAACTTGTATGCCTTGTTCGTCAACATGGAAGGAACTTCGCGAATGGGAAGTCAATAAAATAAAGCAGCACGATCCTAAGTTCAATAAATACAAAGGCGGAAACGGAAGAGAACCCGACAAGCTTTGGTACAACGGAGAGGTTATTGAAATCGGTCACAACGAATCAATTAGCGATCTCGCAGAATCAATAGGATTCCTTCGAAGGGTTCTGGATATTCTTCCTTTCTAAAATTCTGTACTGCTGACAACATCATGTCAGTGGAGGCCGGCGACTGACACCAGCGTGTCAGCGGTTTCGCGTGAACACCGTTTCTTACATTGACGGGATGTCCATTGCCACTATGGTGTACATATTCGTTCCCTCATGTGATCTCCTCCAATGTGATGATCCGCCCGTGGCTGTGAACGAGGGAACCACAGCCAGGCCCATTGACTTGGCTATGCAAATGACTGCGTAGTCGAGTCAATGGTGCGGCGGGTGTATTGGGGTTCATTCATCAATGAGCACTTGATGCTGAATCAGGATCGATGGAAACAAGGAGTGACTATGCGTCAATCAAATATCAGGTTGCTGAGCGTTCATGGCCCGCTGATCGCCGGTTTCGGACTTCTCGCAGGTTCACTTGCAGGCTGCCAAGCCAGTTATCACTCGGGCGAAGTCAAATCTGCAGGAATGCCGATCGGCTTACAGTCGGCATGGTTCAACGAGAGATCAAAGTTGGCATGCCATCGTCGGGTGTCGCCGAGGTTCTCGGCAGCCCAAATATCGTCTCGACCGATGAGCATGGACGCGAAGTTTGGATCTATGACAAGACCGCAACGGAGGTTGTGGTCTCGGGTAGCAGTTGGCTTGTCACCGCGGGGGCATCGTCAAAGTCGCAGCGAACACTCACCGTGATTGTGAAGTTCGATCAATACGGGGCCGTGCGCGATATCGCGTACCACTCGTCACAGTTTTAAGGGGATGGAATCATGAGACAAAGAAACACAAAGATCGTGGTTGCCTGGATGTTGGCCTGCATGGTGTTGATTGGTGTTGGGTGTTCCAGCACGATCCCTAAATCTGCGCTTGCGATGAGTCCGCAGGCGCTCGAAGTTCGGCAGATGCAGACCCGTCGATACGCCACAATGGATGAGGCCAAGCTGCTCTCCGCATCAGCGGGTTTGCTTCAGGACTTGGGATTTTCGATCGACAAGAGTGAAACGAAGGTCGGTTTGATTTCCGGTTCAAAGGATCGCGACGCGAAGGATGCAGGCCAGGTGGTTGGAGCCGTCCTTGTGGCTGCCCTATTCGGTGTTTCCACTCCGATCGACGATCATCAGAAGATTCGAGCATCGGTTGTGACGCACCCATCAATGGGAGCGACAAATGTTCGCGTGACATTCCAGCGTGTTGTTTGGAACACTGACGGCCGGATCTCCCGACTCGAACAACTCGATGACCCAGAGATGTATCAAGAGTTTTTCAGTAAACTATCCAAATCAGTTTTCCTCGAAGGGCATGAGATATGAACAATATGAACAGAATGACAATCACCGTCGGGTTGGGCATGGTACTGCTGGCAGGAACGGTCTGCAGCGGGTGTGCTTCATCCAAGAGCCAGATCATGGCCTCAGATGAAAGCCAGGTGCAGCTACGGAGCATCCAATCGCGTGCATTCGATACGACTGATCGCAACAAGATGCTGCGGACTGTCATGGCAACCCTTCAAGACCTCGGATTCGTGGTCGACAATGCCGACGAGATGCTCGGCACGGTCAGTGCCACCAAACTCGATCGCTACGCACTTCGAATGACGGTGACGGTTCGTCCACGAGGTAGAGGCCAGACACTTGTACGCGCCAATGCCCAATATCAACTCAGAGCCGTGGAAGACCCCGAACCCTATCAGCAGTTTTATGCCTCGCTCGAGAAAGCGATATTCTTAACGGCTCACGCGGTCGATTGAGAGCTTGGAGAAGTCGTTTTACCTGGCTCGGATTGTTGATGGCGCGGGTGTCGAGAATCTGTGATATGCTCTATCATCATCCATCGCATCCATTGGTTGCTCGTCGGTTTGATTTGGAGCAATAGACTCTTTGTGGTTCGTAATGATGATGGAGATTCTCAATGACAACGGTTCCAAATCTCTCGCAACTCAAAATTGTGGATCTCCGTGAAGCTTGGGCTCACGAAGCGCACAACTTCACGCCTTGGCTTGCTGAAAATATTGGTCAGTTGTCTGAAGCCGTTGGGATTCCACTTGAAGTCGAAGGAACTGAAGTCTCGGTCGAATCATTCTCAGCGGATATCCTCGCACGAAACACGATGGACGACTCAATCGTGCTCATTGAAAATCAACTCGAGGGTTCTGATCACACTCATCTCGGCCAGATCATGACCTATCTTGCCGGATTGGAAGCACACACCATCATCTGGGTTGCGAAGGATTTTCGTGAACCCCATCTGGCTGCTTTAAGATGGCTCAATGATCACACCGGCGAGGATTTGCTTTCTTCGCCGTACGAATCAAAGTCGCGAAGATCGCAGATTCGCCGCTGGCTCCCCTATTTGATGTTGTTGAGCGACCAAACAACTGGGAAAAGGCGGTTCATGCAAAGACTGCCCACAGAGAAGGCGCCTCTCAGTTGACACAAAACCGCCATGACTTTTGGACTGCCTATGTCGATCGTGTAGATGGCGAATGTGAGCGATCAGGAGATGCGGGGAAGTCGAGCAATCGTTGGCGGGTGTTGGATGATCTCGGGTTCATCGTTTCATTTTATGTGGCGAAAGGCGGAGTAGGGATTTTTTTACGCGGATTACCACGAGCAAATGGAGCGGGGGTCAGAGATGCTCTCGTCCCACACGAAGCTGACATCGCCTCAAAGCTTGGTTGTCAAATCGGTGATAGTGCAGATCATTTCTTCCATAGTTGGGAGGATGGCGATTACACAGATGAAAGCCAGCGGGATCGGTTGATAGATTGGTTGGCGGGGAAAGCGGGGTTGTATGAGCGGGTTCTCAATGATATATATAGGAATCGCATTGAAAATCACTAGATCGAGATCAAGATGGCACGGCGTAATCAATGGCAATCCAATGACTCCATGCTCGCCCATGAGCTTCGCTTATGCCACGCAGTGAAAGCTTGAGTGCCGAGTTGTCAAGTACAACAAGGCCCATGGCATCGGATCGAGATCGATTGGGTGCTTCCAGGCGATGCCTATCAGTCGCTGCCCGCGGGAACGGTACTTGTAGGGAATGATTCTTCTTTAGGTGTTCGGTTCGGGTTGCGGTAATACTGGATCAGCCTGTCAAAAAGCCGGTCGTTGCGAGAATTCACTACAGCGGACGGCTATGCCGGCAAGTTTGCCGGCGAGAAGTGTTGATTTGTATGACGAGGTGCTATACTACCAGCATGTCTCTCATTGCTGATGATCCTTCTTCATTGCTCCGCTTCTCTGAAACATCGGCAGCGGCTAGCTTTGGTTTCCGATTTGGCGACAAGGGTACTCACACCAGTCGGACTCTGATGCTCAGTGAGTTGGAAACTGTGCTGGCGAACATGCCTCTCGAAGCTTCGAGGAAGGTATACGCCGATGCCATAATCAACGAGAACATCACCGACAAGCGAACGGTCGCGACAAGGCGACTCACCAATCAGCGGCTGGGCGAGCTATACGCGCTCGATCTCTCTGTGCCACTGTTCCGCCTGTTGCGTAGATGCTGGGCAACCGACAAGCCTGGCCGTCCATTGCTCGCGTTGCTGTGCGCCCTCGCCCGCGATCCGCTCCTGCGTGCCACCGCGCCGCTCGTGTTATCTATGAAGCCAGGTGATGAGCTGTCACGGCAGTCGATGACCGAAGCGGTCATGGCCACAGTCGGTGGTCGGCTCAACGACAATACACTTGACAAGGTTGTACGCAACGCCTCGTCAAGCTGGGCGCAATCTGGACATCTTCGTGGGAGAGTGAACAAGGTTCGGCAAAGTGTTTCACCTACGCCGGCTACCCTTGCGTACGCATTGGTTCTTGGCTATCTATTGGGATTGCGAGGCCAGCGTCTGTTCAACACCTTGTGGGCGAAGGCGCTCGATAGCACCGCCGACAATCTCGTCTTTCTCGCTATGGATGCCAATCGCCTCGGTTTTCTGGATATGAAGCACGCA
>JALSHW010000048.1 GCA_026982035.1 Phycisphaerales bacterium
GGTGGGTGTCGGCGTAGGACATGAGGCGGGCCTGGAGCATTTTGTCTGGGCTTGGGCCGATGCCTGGGACGAAGTTGGAGGGTTTGAAGGCGGCTTGTTCGACCTCGGCGTGGTAGTTTTCGGGGTTTTTGTTGAGTTCCATTTGGCCGACTTCGATGAGGGGGAAGTCTGCGTGGGGCCAGACTTTGGTGAGATCGAACGGGTTCCACTTGAAGGAGTCGGCTTGTTGTTGGGTCATGATTTGGATTTTGAGTGTCCAGCTTGGGAAGTCGCCTTTTTCGATGGCGTTGAAGAGGTCGCGTTGGTGGGATTCGCGGTCTTGGCCGATGACTTTGGCGGATTCGTCGTCCATCCAGTTTTTGATGCCTTGGTTTGTTTTGAAGTGGAACTTGCACCAGACGCGCTGGTTGTCGGCGTTGATGAATGAGTAGGTGTGGCTTGCGTAGCCGTTGATGTGGCGGTAGGAGGCCGGGATGCCTCGGTCAGAGAAGAGGGTGGTGATCTGGTGGAGGGATTCTGGGCACTGGGACCAGAAATCCCATTGCATGTCGTTGTCGCGGAGGTTTGTTTTTGGGTCGCGTTTTTGGGTGTGGATGAAGTTGGCGAACTTGTAGGGGTCGCGGATGAAGAAGACGGGGGTGTTGTTGCCGACGAGGTCCCAGTTGCCTTGGTCGGTGTAGAACTTCATGGCGAAGCCACGGACATCGCGTTCGGCGTCGGCGGCGCCTTTTTCGCCTGCGACTGTTGAGAAGCGGAGGAACATTTCTGTTTTTTTACCGACTTGTGAGAAGATGTCGGCTTTGGTGTATTGGGTGATGTCGTGGGTGACGGTGAAGGTGCCGTAGGCGCCGGAGCCCTTGGCGTGGACGATGCGTTCGGGGATGCGCTCACGGTTGAAGTGTTGCATTTGTTCGAGGAGTGCGACATCTTGCATGAGGACTGGGCCTCTTGGGCCTGCGGTGAGGGCGTGCTGGCGTGCGATGGGTGCGCCGTCGGCGGTGGTCATGTAGGGGCATTTTGGTGTGTCGGACATGGTGATCTCCTTGGGTCTATTGAGTTGATTGTGATGTGAGCACAAGACATCAGCCCACCGTTGGTGAAATCTTCTTTTTCAAATTGGGCGGTCTGGTCAAACTTTGAGGAACGCTTCGCCGGGCGACCAGTTGCATGGGACCAGTTCGTTGGATTGGATGGCGTCGATGATGCGGAGGGTTTCGGTGACGGATCGACCTACGGGGAGGGGGTTGACGGTGACCCATTGGATGATGCCTTGGGGGTCTACCAAGTAGGTTGCTCGGTAGCAGACGCCTTCGGTATCGTGGGTGATGCCGAGTTGGTTGGCGAGTTTTTGGGTTGAGAGGAGGGGGTAGGGGAGTTCTTTGAGTTGGGGGTGGCTGTTGCGCCAGGCGAGGTGGGAGAATTCGTTGTCGGTTGAGCATCCGAAGAGGTCGACTTGGCGGTCGTTGAAGTCGTTGATGTGGTTGCCGAATTCGACGAGTTCGGTGGGGCAGACGAAGGTGAAGTCTTTGGGGTAGAAGAGGAAGAGGGACCAGCGGTCGGGGCTGCTGATGGCGCGGTCGGTGGAGTTGATTGTGGCAAGGTCTGATTGGTCGTTTCCGACGCAGGCCTTGCATGTCCAGTTTGGGAAGGGCTGTCCTACACAGAGCATGGTTTCTCTCCTTGATGGCTTGGATGAGTACGGTTTTGTTTTAGAATGGCTCTAAATCCTAGGGGCTAATTTTGTGATTTCAAGTGTTGGGACGACGAAAGCGTCTTATAACCTAAATCGTGCCCCGATAATAATTTGGCGTACGGGCAACCAGTAAAAATTAACAGGGTTTGGCTTGCATGGGCTTCAGAATGGTGCACATTGTATAGAGAGCGATGTTCTTCTGGATATTGCTTGTAGTAAAAGAACTGATTTGTTTGTAAGGAGAGTAGAGATGAAGTTTGTACTTTGCAGCGTTATGGCGGCCGGAATGTGTTCAGCAGCGAATGCTGGTTTGATTGAGTTCAATGGTCAGAGCTACGAAACAGTCGACTGGAACACTTCGTCAATGTTCTCAAATGTAGCAACCGGCACCGTTGGTGGGATTGGGCTTACCTTTGAAACAGTCGATATATCTTCAACGACCATTGCAGAGAATGACTTCAGCAACGATTCCGCTTTTGATGCACTGAATTTCTCAGGTGGGGATGTTGAATCAATCGCGATGCGTGGTGGTGCTGCGGGTCAAACGACACTGACTTTCGACCAGGCGGTTGGATCGGTGTTGATTTTGATTGGTCTTCCCAATGATGGTTCGTTTGCCAACCAGTTTGGTGCAGCGATTTGGGATTTCGAAGATGGACTGGCGATCTCTGTGATCGATAGTGAAGGGAATCCTGGGTTGAATCTTGATGCTGGGAACCAACTTACGAATCCATCTGGGACTGGTTCTGGACCGCATCAGAGTGGTGTCCTTGGTGTTCTTGGATCGTTGAGCTCGTTGAGCTGGATGCAGAGTACGCGTCAGGGGTATGACAATATGCAGATCACTTTTGCGGTGGCTCCTGCAACGGTCCCAACACCTGCGGCTGGATTGGTCTTGTTGCTTCCTGCAGCGATGGCTGGTCGTCGGCGTCGATAAGAACTTCTTGAGTTGAGATTGAGTTGAGATTTGAACTCTTGCGGGCATCCGAATGGATGCCTGTTTTTTTTGATATGTATTGAGAAACCGTGTATTCCTTGCGGACTTGGGAGGTTTCAGGGTTGACGGTTGAAGAATTGGACACTCTGTCTGATCCGGTCTGATAAAAAAAATGTGGAACAGGTGGATTTTCCTATGAAATGGTGGCATCTTGTGGGTGTCTGCGGCTCATTTGTCAAACAAGCCGCTCTACCTCTGGGAGTTTGATATGCTATTTGAATTAAGAACAACGCTTTGTGCTTTGACTGGTGCTTTGGTGTGTTTACCTGCGTCGGCTGGAGTGATTCAGTATGGTGGTCAGGAATATGTCACCATCGATTGGAATACCGATTCTGAAATGAGGGGGGAAGGTTTTGGTGCATATGGAAATGCAGGGGGGGTTGAAGTCTTCTTTCGTTCGGTGGGGCTGACATCCACTGATACCGTTTCGTATGATTACAGCACGGATTCTGCTTTTGATGCGGTTTCATTTGGTGGTGGGATGGTTGAATCGCTTACGATCTTTGGTGGAGAATCTGGTCTTTCGAGTTTGAGTTTTTCTCAGACTGTGGGGGATGTGTTGATCATCATCGGTGCTCCTGGGCAGAGCTCATTTGCGACGCAACTCGGTGCTTCGCGGTGGGAGTTTCAGGATGATTCGATCGCAATGGATGTTGTCGATAGCGAACAGAATACTGGTGGATTCCGGATAGATGATGGTTTATTCCGCAGCCCTACAGCAAACCAGATCAGTGGAATCCTTGGGGCAAGTGGAGAGTTTAATACGCTGGAGTGGTTGCAGGGCAGCAATGAAGGGCGTGACAAACTCCAGATCAGTTTCGCGGTTGTTGTGCCTACGGTTCCTGCTCCTGGGGGGGCGTTGGTGCTGTTGATTCCTGCTGCAATGTGCGGACGACGGCGGCGATAACCGCTGACGAACTTACAGCGAATCCGTGTATATACAGAATGTGTTCTGACCCATGAAGACGGGCGGCCGATTGGTTGCCCGTCTTTGTTTTATTTTTAGAGTATGTTTTTCGCGTAATTTCGGGACCATTCGCTAGAAAACTGTATACTGATTGGATGCCGACTGAATCCCAAACATCAGAGTTGTCGACTGCTGTGCTTGAAGCGATTGATCGTGTATGGGGCTTTCGTTCGTTGCGGCCTATGCAGCAGCGGGCGATTGAGGCGGGGATTGATGGGCGGGACTGTTTGACGGTGCTGCCTACGGGTGGTGGGAAGAGTTTGTGTTATCAGGTGCCTGCGTTGGTGACGGGGAAGGTGACTGTGGTGGCGTCGCCTTTGATTGCGTTGATGCGGGATCAGGTTCGGGGGTTGGAACTCAATGGGTATGGGGCGGCGGCGTTGCATTCTGGGGTTGATGCGGAGGAGGCGCGGGAGATTATGACCAAGGCGTTTGATGGGTCGATCAGTTTGATCTTTGCGGCTCCGGAGCGATTGGTCACGCCTGGGTTCAAGACGATTTTGGCGTCGCTGCATGATGCGGGGCGGCTGGGGTCGATCGCGATTGATGAGGCGCATTGTATTTCGCAATGGGGGCATGATTTTCGGCCTGAGTATCGGCGGCTCAAGGAATTGCGGGCTGTTGCGCCGGGGATTGGGATGCAGGCGTTTACGGCGACGGCGACGCCGAGGGTTCGGGAAGATATTGTTGAACAGTTGGGGCTGGTGGATGCGGAGATTTTGGTTGGGAAGTTTGATCGACCGAACTTGACTTATCGTGTGCAGGCGCGGGGGAGGAAGGATGAGCAGATTGCCGAGGCCGTGCGGAGGCATCGGAGTATTGGGGATGGTGGTGGGACGATTGTGTATTGTTTGTCGCGCAAGGATACGGAGGGATTGGCGCAAGATTTGGTGGAGTTGGGGCTTGATGCGGATGCGTATCACGCGGGGCTCAGTGAGAAGAAGCGGATGTCGGTGGAGCAGGCGTTTTTGAATGAGACGCTCGATGTTGTGGTGGCGACGGTGGCGTTTGGGATGGGGATTGATCGGAGCAATGTTCGGCTGGTGGTTCATGCAACGATGCCCAAAAGCGTCGAAGCGTATCAGCAGGAGACGGGGCGGGCTGGGCGTGATGGGGAGCCGGCGGAGTGTTTGCTGTTGTATTCGCCGAGTGATGCGGGGCGGTGGGAGCGGTTGATTGGGTTGAGTGCCGAGGAGTCGGGGAATGATCCGGCGGGGCAGTTGAAGTTGATTCGAGAGATGCGGTCGTTGGTTGCGTCCATGGGGTGTCGGCATCGTGCGCTCAGTGAGTACTTTGGGCAGGAACTGGAGATTGATGCTGAGGATGGGTGCGGGGCGTGTGATGTGTGTCTTGGGGAGACGGAAGTTGATAAGGATTCGGCGAAGGTGGCGCAGATTCTTTTGTCGGTTGTGGCTCGGACGGGGCAGCGGTATGGGGCGGCGCATGTGTGTGATGTGGCGCGGGGTGCCAAGACGGATCGGTTGATGAGCCGGGGGCATGATGAATTGAGTGTGCATGGGATGTTGGGGTCGTATTCCAAAGCGCAATTGTCGATGTATTTGGATCAGTTGATTTCGATGGGGGCGTTGGAACGGGT
>JALSHW010000049.1 GCA_026982035.1 Phycisphaerales bacterium
CTCTTTTGGCGATTTCGTGTGCTGCGAGGTAGGCCTCGTCGTCGGAGACTCGGTTGGCGTCGATCATGACGCGGATTTCTCTGCCTGCTTGGACGGCGAAGGCCTCGATGACGCCTGGTTGTGACTTGGCGATGTCTTCGAGGTCGTGGAGGCGTTGGATGTAGCGTTCCATTGATTCGCGGCGTGCGCCTGGGCGTGCTGCGGAGACGGCGTCGGCGGCCATGATGATGGGGGTGTAGAGGGTTGTGGCGGGGATGTCGGCGTGGTGGCCACCGATGGCGTTGAGGACTGCTTCGTTTTTTTCGCCGTATTGTGAGGCAAAGTCCATGCCGATCTTTGGGTGTCCGCCTTCCATTTCGTGGTCCATGGCTTTGCCGATGTCGTGGAGGAAGCCGGCTCTGCGTGCAAGGCGGCCATCGAGTCCGAGTTGATCGGCGATGATTTGTGAGAGGTAGGCGACTTCGATGGAGTGTTTGAGTACATTTTGGCCGTAGGAGGTTCGGTAGGTGAGTTTGCCCATTGCTTCGATGACTTTTGGGTGGAGGCCTTTGAGTTTGAGTTCTTGTGCGGCGTCTTTGCCGGCTTTGATGACTTTTTCGTTGATTTCTGAGCGTACTTTTTCGGTGAGTTCTTCGATGCGTCCTGGGTGCATTCGGCCATCGGCGATGAGGCGTTCGAGGGCTTCTACTGCGACGGCTTGGCGTACTTTGTCGAAGCAGGAGACGACGATAACTCCGGGGGTGTCGTCGACGATGATGTCGGCACCGGTGGCTTTTTCGAAGGCGCGGATGTTTCGTCCTTCGCGGCCGATGATTCGGCCTTTCATGTCGTCGGAGGGGATGGCGACGGTGCGGACGGTGGCTTCTGAGGCGTGTTCGTTTGCGTAGCGTTGGATGGCGTTGATGAGGATTTCACGGGCTTCGTCTTTGGCGTTGTCTTCGGCGTCTTCGACGATTTCGCGGGTGATTTTGCCCATTTCGCCTCGGGCTTTGTCGGCGACGCGTTCGAGGAGGAGTTCTTTGGCTGCGGCGTGGTCGAGTTGGGCGACGCGTTGGAGTTCTTTTTGTTGTTTTTCGAGGAGTTCGTCGAGTTGTGCGTCACGGGCTTGGAGTTGGGCTTTGCGTTTTTCGAGTTTTTCTGCTTTGGATTCGAGGGATTGTTCTTTGTTGGAGAGGGTGTCGTCACGGCGGTCGAGGGTGTCCTCTCGTTTTGCTAGGCGGCGTTCTGATTCTCGCTGGTCTGCTCGGGCGGCTTCGAGTTCTTTGTCGACTTGTTCTTTGCGGGTGAGGGCTTTTCGTTCGGCTTCTATGAGGATTTTTTCGGCGGCCGTGTTGGCGTCGTCTTGGGCTCTTTTGGAGAGGTGGGAGGATTCTGATTTGAGTGCTTGTAGTTTTTTGGATGCGAGGAGGGGGGCGAGGAAGAAGCCGGCGGCGATGCCGATGATGATGGCAAGAATCGCGACGATGGCGAGAGTTGGGGCATTGGAGGATGTTTGGGCGAGGGTCTGGAGAGAGGTTGGATAATCCACGGGCGGCTCCGGGCCGAGGCAAGCTGCTTTTTTGGGGAGAGCGGCTTGGTTATCGGCGGTCGGGCGCGTTTGGGCTTTGGATGGTCGGCTTTGGGTTTCGATCGATTGGTCAGGTAGGAAGGTGCGGGGTCACTTGGGAGTTTTTGGATGAAATTGATGTGGTTGGTGACTGATCTCTGGGGGAAATTATGTGCCGGGCACGCAAGAGTTCGCAAACTGTACTGAACGGAACCGGTAAGGGTTGCCGATGATTTCGATGGATACCTGACTGGGCCGATTATTGGGGCTCAAACGGGCGGTTTTGGGTATGTTTGAGTCGAGTCGGGTGTCCGGCTCGACGACTATGACTATCTTAGCAAGAAGTTTGGTACTCGTGGCGATCTTTGCGGGTTCAAAATCGTAGAATAGTGATTCACAGACTCCTTTGGAGAATCAAGATATGAACTTTGATCAACTGGTAGGGCGAATAACTGGGACTCGGACGATGGGCTTTGCCCTCGCAGCGGGGCTTTCATTGGTCTTGATCGGGGGGATTGGGGGAATTGGTGGATGTAAGGAGCGGAAGCGGATGGGGGGTATCCAGGCCCGGATTCAGGCGAAGAAGTTGGCCCATTCTGTGGAGATTCAGGGGATTCCGATGAGTGTTGGGCAGTTTGCTGCGGTGGATATTGAGAATCCGAGCGGGGATGTGGAGATTCGGGCGCATTCGAAGCATGAGAAGGCGTTTGTGGAGTTTCGAATTCGGAGGGAGCAATGGTTGCGGTTCCGGATGGCCAAGCAGGGGATAGATTTCAATCCGGTGGGGGATTATTTTACGGCGGAGTACATTGTGCCTGAGGGATCGATGAATCAGATGGGTACTTTGGTGATTCGTCCGACGGATTTGTCGATTGAGGGGTTTCGGCCACCGATTGATGTGTTGATTTCGATTCCTCGGTGTGATGGGGCGAAGGTTTCGACGAGCAATGGGCGGATCATGATTACTGGGGTGACGGGGACGATTGAGGTTCGGAATGGTGATGAGTTTACCAAGGGTGGGGATGTGATTATTCGTACTGGTGAGAAGCCGGTGGAGGAGATCATGGCGTATACGAGTAAGGGTGATGTGCATTTGATTGCGTCGCCACACAACACGGGGGTGTTTGAGATTACGGCACCTCGGGGGAGTGCTTCGTTTGTATCGCGGTTTGGTTGGGTGGACGATTCGATGCCTGCGAAGGGTCGATGGACTGGTATTTGGAATGATGGGACGAATTCGATTTCGTTGCATTCTGAGAATGGCGATGCGGGTGTGTATGTGACGGAGCAGCCACAATTCTACCGGCCATAATTTTTCGTTTGTTATACAGGAAGTCTTTGGAAATCTGAGGATTCAAATAGAACGCTTGTCTTTGGACAGGTGTTTTTATTTGCTATATCTATCAAATCATCGCAATAACTCTTGCGTTTTCATTCGTATTTACTAGATTGTTTGGAAGCGATTCAGGTGTGTGTGATCGCGCTTCATGCTTTGAGCGAAATACCCAATACCTGTTTTTAGGAGAACACCATGACCATGAGTGCAAGAAGTAAGCGGATGATTTTCAAACATATGCGTGATTCTCTAAGCAAAGACAAATCACATATCGCGTTGATGTGCCTGATGAGCGGAGGTCTTGTGAGCCCTTTGCTTGGGCAAGAGTGTTCGCCTTTTGAGGAAGCGAAGCTTCTTGCGACCGATGGCAATATCCATACTGCCGACAATTTCGGGGCCTCCATTGCCGTTGGGCTTGAAACTGTTTTGGTTGGTGCTTGGGGGAGTCATGAAGCTGGGGGAGCGTATGTTTTTGCGTTGATTGACGGTGAGTGGATTGAACAAGCCGCGTTTATTCCTGAAGATGGTGACGGATTGGACTATTTTGGTTGGTCAGTATCGATCAGCAAGGATGGAGATACGGCGCTTATTGGGTCTATTTGGAATGATGAGATCGCTCAAGATGCTGGTTCAGCGTATGTTTTTGTTCGAGAAAATGATGTTTGGACATTTCAGACCAAATTTTTAGCGTCTGATGGTCAAGCGTTTGATGATTTTGGAATTTCTGTAGCCTTGAGTGATGATGGGAATACGGCATTTGTGGGAGCCCGGGAACATGATACAAGCGAGTTTGACGCTGGTGCGGTGTATGTTTTTGTACGCGACGAAGTGGATGTGTGGAGTTTGCATAGCAAGTTGATTTCCTCTGATGCTGGGCGGGCGGATTGGTTTGGGACCTCGGTAGCGATTGATGGGACGACTGCACTGATTGGTGCGTTTAAGAATGATGAGGTGGATCTCAATACTGGGGCCGCGTATATCTTTGAGTTGATTGATGATCAGTGGGTGGAGCAGCAGAAGTTGATAGACCCGGATGGGAATCGGTTTGACAATTTTGGTCATGCGGTGTCTTTGGATGGTGATGTTGCTTTGATCGGGGCGTATCGGAGCAATGCCGCTGGAACTAATTCTGGTGCTGCGTATATTTTTGAGCGTTCAGATGGTGTGTGGTCTGAGCAGGCCTTGCTTGTGGCGTCGGATGGGGCTGAGGAGGATTGGTTTGGATTTTCTGTGTCGGTGAGTGGTGGTACAGCGGTGGTTGGAGCGGTATCGGCTGATCCGCTTGGAACTGGATCCGGAGCGGCGTATGTCTTTACGCGTAGTGATGGGGCTTGGACTGAGCAGGAGAAGATTTTGGCTGGGGATGGATCATCGAGAGATCTTTTTGGGTATTCGGTTTCGGTGTATGAAGATACGGCGGGCTTTGGTGCTGATGGGGATGATGTGTTTGGTGATTTTACTGGATCGGCGTATATTTTTGATCTTGGTTGTGCTGGTTTGCCATGTTTGGCGGATTTGGATGGAAATGGTTTGCTCAACTTCTTGGATATTTCTGCATTTCTTGATGCTTTTGGGAATCAGGAACCAGCGGTTGATTTTGTTTCGGATGGGAGTTTTAATTTTCTTGATGTGAGCGCATTTTTGTTGATATTTGGACAGGGATGTCCATGAGTCGCTGATGAGTAGACATTGAAAGATGAGAGTCTTGTTTTGCAAGATTTGAGCCGTCTGATGCTTTGTGTCAGGCGGCTTTGTTTTGTGGGGGTTGGGAGGCGCGGATGAAGCGGTCGATTTGTTTGATGACGAAGTTTTTGTGGTCGGCTGATTGGGTGAAGTCGAAGGCGAGGCCTGCGTAGGTGTTTTGTTGGGAGTCGAGGTGTGTGTGGGCCATTCGTGCAACCATGACCAGGGGGGCTGGTACGGCGGGGAGGAGGTTGATGGAGAGCCAGAAGAGATGTACGGCGTCGAGGTTTGCTCTGCTTTCTTTGTCAACGATGAGGCCTACGCCACCGCCACCGATGTTGGCGAGTTTGGCTTCGAATCTTGGGCCGACCTCTGGGAGCATTTGGGGGTCGAAGGATGCGGCGGCGGTGGTGCCTTGGTCTTTGAGTTGTTCGATCATGAGGCGGTTTGCGATTTCGATGGGGCCTGCTGATGGGTGGTTGAGTAGGGGCCAGGCGTTGACGGTTGGGAGTTCGACGCGGGCTGTGGAGGTGCGATCGAAGTTTCGGCGCATGCAGCGTTCAACTTTTTCGGGCATGGAGACTTGGAGGGTTTTGAACTTGCCGTTGTTGGTTCGTTGGTTGATGCTTGCGAGGGCTTTGGTGTGAAACATCCAGCGGTTTTGTCCGACTGAGAGGAT